>NZ_JAMXFD010000008.1:0-136761 GCF_025370875.1 Laspinema palackyanum D2c | reverse complement strand
AAACAATCCTGAAGTCTCAGCAAACAATCCTGAAGTCTCAGCAAACAATCCTGAAGTCTCAGCAAACAATCCTGAAGCGTCAGAAAACAGCCTAGTAATAACTGATATTGGAAATATTCAATTTCGCATATTTGGACCAATCGGACCTTATTATTTCAAAGAATTTCTTGCCAACGCGGGAGGGAGTGCTTCCATAGAGGTTAATTTATCCAATATTTTCGAGTCGATTTCCACCTGGAAAAACTTATCGCTTCCCCCATTATCGTCCTCGAATCTGAGTCCATTAGAATTTCCGGAGGAAGGAAATACTAACCCTAATTTCTTGATGGGGACGCCCGATTCAGAATTGATTCACGCCAGTTCTGGAGATAATTTTATCCAAGGATTAGGCGGGGATGACTCTCTCTTTGGGGGAGAGGGGGATGATATTATTCAGGGCAATCAAGGAAATGATTTTATCAAGGCAGGGGCAGGAAATCACTGGATTTATGGGGGCAAAGGGGAGGATACCCTCGTGGGAGGTATCGGAATCGATGTCCTCTATGGAAACGATGGTAATGATTTCATTTATGGGGGGGACGGGGATAATTTCCTCTATGGAAATCAAGGGAATGATACCCTGATTGGCGGGGATGGAGATGAGGTTCTCTCGGGTGGCAAAGATGATGATTTATTGATAGGCGGTGCAGGGAATGATTGGTTATTTGGGGACTTGGGTAATGACCTCCTTATAGGAGGCGCGGGAGACGACCGATTTATCATCCGTAAAGATGCTGGAGTTGATTGGATTGTTGACTTTACGGATGGAGAAGATTTAATCGGTTTAGCAGAAGGATTAACCTGGGATGATTTAACTTTTATTCAAGGAAACAACAGCACATCTATTTATGCCGGGGATGAGTTACTTGCCATTCTCAATGAGGTGGATATTTCTCTGATAAATCAAGATGATTTCTTTGGGGTGGGGTAATTTATAAGGGGGTGAGGGAATGTTTCTTTACCCCTTTATTTTTCTTTTTGTAAATCGTTGTCAATCTGTAATTTGTTTGATTTTCCCCTGAACACCCACGGATTTAGCTTTCTTTCCATGAAAATGTTCCGAAAATGCGATCGCCTCTGGAGAGACTGGAATTTACTTGCCTCGAAAAAAATACTCCAAAAATGCGATTTGCTTTTTTCTTTTTTTGCATATTAAACACAATTTTTAAACTCAATTCAGACAAAAATTGGTTGAATAAGAACGATAAAAATCCTCCTAAAGGAGTACGAAAAAAGGCAGATTATTACAGCAATTCCCCAAAATATGGAATAAGATAAAAAATACTTTAGGGGTGCCACTATTCTCAATCTTTATCAAAAAAAGCCATGAACGTAGCGACAGTTAAATCCGTCAACCTGTCTTCTGCTTTGAGTCCCGTCAAAATAGGAAGCCTCGGTGCATTGAGCTTGACCACTATGCCCCGACAACTGGTCATCATTGATCCTCGGGTGACCGATTATCAACGCTTGCTTAGTGTCATCCCCCCAGGGACAGAGATTCACATCCTTGACCCTGACCTTGAGGGCATTGCCCAAATTAGCGCAATTCTAAGCAATTCTCACGGCATAGAAGCCCTGCACATCATCTCCCACGGCGCAGAGGGAACACTACACCTAGGCAATAGCACTCTAGACAGCAGCAACCTGGACAGCTACGGAGCTCAGTTGCAACAGTGGCAACAAGCACTCAGCCCCAATGCCGATCTCCTCCTATACGGGTGCGATATTGCTGCCACAGAAATAGGAAAAACCTTCATCGCACAACTCGCCCACCTCACCGGCGTAGATGTTGCTGCGAGTGAGGATATCACCGGAAAAGGGGGCGATTGGGAGTTGGAAACTCAATTCGGCAACATCGAAACCACACCGATGAGTGTTGCCAACTATGACTATACTCTAGCGAGTCCTGTCGCCAATGCTGATACCAAATCGCTAACCGTGGGTGCAACTAAAACTAGCATTAAGGTCCTCTCTAACGATACCGATGCGGATGGGGATAAACTCACAATTCAAAGTGTGACTATCCCGACAGAAGGTGGAACGGTGGCGATCGAATCTGATATCTATGCGGGGGGCGAGTTCACCGATGCCGGCGGGGATCTCAATGCGGACAGAATAGCCAAGTGGGATGGTACTAAGTGGTCCGCTTTGGGGGTTGGTTTCAATAACACCGTCTATGAGATTGTCATAAATGGCAGTGACATCTATGCAGGGGGCTGGTTTACCGACGCGGGTGGGAATCTGAAGGCCGACTCTATAGCCAAATGGGATGGCACTAACTGGTCCGCTTTGGGGACTGGTTTAAATCACATCGTTTCTAATATTGCTATTAATGGCAGTGGCATCTATGCAGGGGGCTTTTTCACAAATGCCGGTGGGGATCCCAGTGCTGACTATATAGCCAAATGGAATGGTAATACCTGGTCCGCTTTGGGTACAGGGGTAAATAACACTGTCGGGGAAATTGTCATTAATGGTAGTGATATCTATGTGGGAGGCCAGTTTAGTGCTGCCGGTGGGAATCTTAATGGGAAGAATATAGCCAAATGGGATGGCACTAACTGGTCCGCTTTGGGTACTGGGTTAAATTCTTGGCTCCGGAGTATCGCTATTAATGGCACTGACATCTATGTGGGCGGCAATTTCACCGATGCGGGTGGGAATCTTAATGCGGACCGGATAGCCAAATGGAATGGCACTACCTGGTCCGCTTTAGGTACTGGGTTAGATAACATCGTGAATGAGATTGTTATTAATGGTAGTGATATCTATGCCGGGGGCTTTTTCAACTATGCGGGTGGGGATGCCAATGCCAGCTATATAGCCAAATGGAATGGCACTACCTGGTCCGCTTTGGGCACTGGGTTAAATAGCTTCGTCCGTGAGATTGTCATTAATGGTAGTGATATCTATGCAGTGGGCGGTTTCACCGATGTAGGTGGGGATCCCAATGCCGACTATATAGCCAAATGGGATGGCACTAACTGGTCTGCTTTGGGTACAGGGTTAAATGGTCAGGTTCACGAAATTGCCCTTGACCCCAGTCGGTATTTGACCTACACTCCTCCCAGTGCCACCTTTAACGGTGTTGATACCTTTAACTACACCATCACGGACGGCACTACCCCCGTCAGCAACCGTGTCACCGTTGTAGTCAATGATGCCCCGGTTTTGGATGTATCCGGCACTCCCACTTTAACTGCTATCAACCAAGATGATAGTAATAACAACGGTACTCTCATCTCCGATATTATTGCGGCACTCGGCGGTACGAAAATTACCGATATCAACGCCAGTGCCTCCCAAGGCATTGCCATCACTGGGTTAAACAACGCCAACGGCAGTTGGCAATACACCACGGATGGTACAAATTGGAACACCTTTACTGCCTCTGATACATCAGCGCGACTGTTAGCTGCCAACGCCTCCACCCGCATCCGCTTTGTTCCTAATGCCGGATACAGGGGTACTCTGACTAACGCTATCACTTTCGCCGCCTGGGACCAAATTATCGGTACTAATGGAGGGACCGAGGATGTCACCGCAGGCAATACTACCCACGGCACTTCCAGCACTTTCAGCATTGCCACGGAAACCGCCGATATTACGGTTAACCCAATTCCCACGATTACCGGGATTTCCTCACCCCAAACGGACGGGAATTATGGAGTTGGGACCGTTATTGCGATCGCCATCACGTTCTCCCAAATCGTCAACGTCACCGGGACGCCGCAACTCAGCTTAAATACCGGCGCAACAGCGAGTTACAGCAGCGGCTCCGGAAGCAATACCCTCACCTTTAATTACACCGTTGGGGCGGGACAAAATACGGCTGATTTAGATTACAGCACAACCACTGCCCTTTCCCTCAATAACGGCACGATTCAAAGTGTGACCAATGGCAATGCTATCTTAACCTTATTTGCACCGGGTGAGGTCAATTCCCTTGGCGCAAATAAGGCGCTAATTATCGATACAATTGCCCCTACTGTTACTATTGAGCAAGATGCGGGACAAGCGGACCCCACAGGGGCGAATACCATCAACTATCAAGTTGTATTCAGCGAAGCGGTTACCGAATTTGACACCAGTGATATTGTCCTCGGGGGTACAGCTAATCCCACAACTGCGGTGGTTACGGGAAGCGGCACGACTTATAATGTTGCGGTTTCCGGCATGAGTGCCAACGGTACCGTTACTGCTGCGGTCAAAGCGGGGGCGGCAAAGGATCCGGCTAATAATGTGAGCGCAGCTAGTACCAGCACTGATAATACCGTCACTTACAATAATACTATCCCGACTATTTCCACAATTAATCGCGCCAATTCTAACCCTACAAATGCTACCAGTCTCAATTATACTGTGACTTTCAGTGAAACGGTTACGGGCGTTGATGAGACAGATTTTACCTTAGTCTCCACGGGAATCACGGGGGCGAGTATCACCAATATCAGTGGCAGCGGTAGCACTTATACGGTAGCGGTGAATGCAGGGACGGGGGATGGGAATCTGCAATTAAATCTGGTCGATGATGATAGCATCAAGAATGGGTTAAATATACCATTAGGAGGACCGGGGGCAGGCAATGGCAATTCCAACGGACAAATTTATCAAATTGATAAAACTGCTCCCACGGCAACGGCTACGGTTAACAATATCACGACAGCAGGCGGTACAAGCACTCAGTTTACTGTCACCTACAGCGATCAAACGGGCCTCGATTTAAGCAGTTTGGGCAATTCTAATCTGCGGGTAACAGGTGCAGGGGGTTTTAATCAACTGGCAACTTTCGTTAATTCTACGGTTTCCGGAAATATCACCAAGGCGACTTATACGATCGCCCCTCCGGGAGGCAGTTGGGATAAGGCAGATAATGGCAGTTACGCGATCGCCCTGGAACCATCTGGGGTGAAAGATCCGGCGAACAATCTGATAGCGGCAACAACCCTGGGAAGTTTCACCGTTGATATTAATCGTGCGCCCGTCGGAGAAATGCCGATCGCCCCGGGGACTGCCACGGCAACTCAACCGTTCAGTTTCCAATTCCCTGCCAATACGTTCACCGATGCCGATGGAGATCCTCTCACTTACTCCGCAACCCTCGACAATAACAGTCCCCTACCTTCTTGGTTAAGTTTCAATCCCACCACTCGCACTTTTAGCGGGACACCAACCGCCAATCATCTCGGCAGTTTTAATATCAAAGTAACCGCATCTGATGGAACTGCAACTGTCAGCGATATTTTTGCCTTAGCTGTGAGTGATGTACCCAATACTGCGCCAGTTGTTAATCAGGCGATCGCTGATGCTGCTGTGACGGTTGCGGAAGCGTTTAACTTGACGATTCCCAATGGCACTTTTACCGATGCCAATGGCAATCCCTTAACTTACAGTGCCACATTAGAAGACGGTTCGCCCTTACCTTCATGGTTATCCTTTGATACCCAAACCAATACCTTCAGGGGTACGCCCACAACCAACAATCTGGGAAATATCACAATTAAAATAACGGCATCTGATGGTAGTCTTTCTGTCAGTGATATCTTTACGGTAACAGTCAGCGAAGCATCAACACCTCCAGAAGAAGAACCCCCTACAGAAACGCCAAATGCTGCACCCGTGGTAGAAAATGCCATTTCTTCTTTCAGTGCAATAGCGTCTCAACCCTTTAGCTTTACCATTCCGGATGATGCTTTTAGCGACCCTGATGGAGATCCCCTCTCTTATACGGCAACCTTAACCAATGGCAGTCCGTTACCGGATTGGTTGCAGTTTGATCCGAGTACCGGAACCTTTAGTGGGTTGCCCAGTCAGAATGCGATCGGCAACCTCACAATTAAACTAACTGCCTCCGATGGGACTAGCAGTGTGGAAACGGAGTTGACTATCAATGTGCTGTCTGAACCTGCAATTATCCTGGGTCCTCGGGAACCCTTGGGTCCCCCAACCTTCGCCGCTTATCTGAAGAAAAATCCCAATTCCCAGGCAGTTGCCCTTCCGGATTTGACTGCGATCTGTCATGGAGAAACGGAATATCCTGGACCCAATGTCACAGAGATGATGGTCGATGGCAGTGAGACTGATGATACGCTGATAGGGAGCGATCGCCCTGAAACCTTCAACGGGTTGGGTGGCAACGACTTCCTCCAGGGATTATCCGGTAAAGATAACCTGTTGGGGAGTGAGGGCAATGATCTCATCCACGGTAACCAAGATAATGATTACATTGAGGGCGGTAACGGCAATGATGTAATTCATGCGGGTAAAAACGATGATGTTCTCCTCGGTGGCGATGGAGAGGATGAATTGTATGGCAATTACGGGAACGATATCATCATTGCAGGCAATGGCAATGATTTCGCGAATGGCAACCAGGGCGACGACATCGTAAACGGTGGTAATGGCAACGATATCTTACATGGGGGTAAAAGTGATGATACCCTAATCGGTGGAAATGGCACTGATATTCTGTTTGGTGACCTCGGTAATGATATCGTTTGTGGGGGTACGGATGGTGACTTCCTCTCTGGCAACCAAGGCGATGATACTCTGGATGGGGGCGATGGGGATGATGTAATCTATGGTGGCAAAGATAATGATTTCCTCATGGGTGGCAATGGCGATGACTGGTTGTTTGGGGATTTAGGGAATGATATCCTTGTTGGTGGCGCGGGACAAGACCGCTTTGTCATCCGTCCAAATGCCGGAGTTGATTTAATTGTTGACTTTACCGATGGGGAAGATTTAATCGGTTTAGCCCCGGGATTAACCGTTGAAAATCTTACTCTGACTCAAGGGAATATTGGCACTTTAGTGTATGCCGGAAATGACTTACTTGCCATTCTTAATGGTGTAGAGGTTTCTGCTATTAATCAGGAAAATTTCTTTGCGGTTGGGTAAATAATTTGAGCTAATTTGTCCGGAAGGGACACGGCAGTGCCGTGTCCTTTTTCTTATTTGTCCTAATTCCCTGCGTGGGGTAGTCATACGGAATTCGGTTTGATCAGGTCTATAAAAACAAACGCCGGAGGAAATGGCTTACCGGGAACGGCAACGGGCCGATCGCCTAGCCCAACTCCTGAGAGAACAAGGCATTCATCTCGATGACTGAGCCAAATCAAGAGGGACAAGGCATTGCCTTCTCCCTCTCATACAATGTGCTAATTACAAATCTAAATCTGTAACCGCACCGAGACTGCTAGAGGAAACTAACTTAGCATATTTCGCCAAGACCCCTTTTGTATAACGGGGGGGACGAGGTTGCCAGTTAGCACGACGACGGGCCAATTCCTCATCGGATATATTCAACTGCAACTTGCGATCGCGCGCATCAATGGTAATCGTATCCCCTTCCTCTACTAAGGCGATCGCCCCACCGACGGCAGCTTCCGGGGCCACATGACCGACCACCAGACCGTAAGTCCCTCCGGAGAAACGACCATCGGTGATTAATCCCACCTTGTCCCCTAAACCGGCCCCAATAATGGCCGAAGTCGGGGCCAGCATTTCCCGCATTCCCGGTCCCCCTTTCGGACCTTCATAGCGGACCACTACCACATCACCCGCACCAATCTTGCCATCCAAAATCGCTTTGAGGCATTCCTCCTCGGAATCAAACACCCGGGCCGGACCCTCAATCATCGGCATTTTCACCCCGCTAATTTTAGCCACAGCGCCTTCAGAGGCGAGATTACCTTTCAGAATCGCCAAGTGACCCTGACGATACATCGGGTTATCCCAGGGACGAATCACATCCTGTCCTGTAGGGGGTTCTGCGGGAATATCCACCAACAATTCAGCAATGGTTTGGCCGGTAATTGTCAGCGCATCACCATGTAGCAAATCATGGACCAGGAGCATTTTCATCACCTGGGGAATCCCGCCTGCTTTGTGAAGGTCGGTGGCCACATAGCGCCCACTGGGTTTGAGGTCACAGAGCACCGGGACTCTCCCGCGAATGGTTTCAAAATCATCCAGGGTGAGGGGGACTCCCATCGCCCGGGCGATCGCCAGGAAATGCAGCACGGAATTCGTGGAACCCCCTACGGCCATAATCACCGAAATGGCATTTTCCAACGCCTTGCGGGTGATGATTTGACTCGGCAAAATTTGCTTGCGAATCGCTTCCACTAAGACTTGAGCCGATTTTTGCGTACTGTCGGCCTTTTCTGCATCTTCTGCGGCCATTGTCGAGGAGTACATCAAGCTCATCCCCATTGCTTCAAAGGCCGAAGACATGGTATTCGCGGTGTACATCCCCCCACAGGACCCGGCACCGGGGCAGGCATGGCGTTCGACCTCTAGCAGTTGCTCTTCGTCAATTTTACCGGCGCTGTATTCCCCGACGGCCTCAAACGCACTCACTACGGTGAGGTCTTTGCCGTCCAAATGTCCAGGTTTGATGGTACCGCCATAGACAAAAATCGAGGGAATATTCATGCGGGCGATCGCCAACATGGCCCCGGGCATATTTTTATCGCATCCACCAATGGCCAGGACCCCATCCAGACTCTGACCATTACAAACGGTTTCAATGGAGTCCGCAATCACTTCGCGGGATACCAGGGAATATTTCATCCCTTCGGTTCCCATCGAGATGCCATCACTAATCGTAATCGTGCCAAAAATTTGAGGCATTCCTCCGGCGTCACGGACCCCACTCTCTGCCCGCTTTGCCAGGATATCCAGCCCCATATTGCAGGGAGTAATGGTGCTGAATCCATTGGCAACACCGACAATGGGTTTGATGAAATCGGGGTCAGAAAAACCAACCGCCCGCAACATAGCTCGGTTGGGCGATCGCGCGTGTCCTTGGGTGACGGCTTGACTTCTAAGGTTCTCAGGCATTCTTTTTTCCGGTAAACGAGAGCACATCTCCAGGGGCTAATGTAGAGTAGGGTTTGGTTATAGCTGTTTGCCTCCCAACTTTCGCTTCTCCCCCTAGGATCTATCTTTAGATTGTCTCAGAATCCAACCCCATTTGTCAGATGTCTTTTGTCATTGGTGGTTTGCCATTAGTCTTTTATCCAATCCCCAATCTCCCCAATCTCCCCAATCTCCCCAATCTCCCCCATCCCCTCCATCTCCTTTTTCCCACTTTCAATTCCTCTTAAAAGTGATTTGTGACATTGAATAACGATACATTGGAAGCACCCACCACTAGACTTGCACAGAGCGATAGCAAAGAGGCGACAGGACATGGATGTAAATGAATTACTAGAGCGATATGCAACTGGAGAACGAGATTTTCGGAACCTCAACTTGATTGGTGCCAACTTATCCGGATTGGACTTAAGTGAAGTTACTTTTCGCGATGCTGACCTGCGTCAGGCCAACCTGACCGCTACTAAACTCACGGGGGCCAACCTCCGAGAAGCTAATCTCATGGGAGTAAACCTTCATCAAGCCAACCTGCGAGAAGCCAATCTGATTAATGCGAACTTAAGTAGAGCGGACTTAAGTGAAGCAGACTTAAGTTTGGCAAATATTAGCCGAGCTATTGTAGAACGAGCCAATTTACAGAAGGCCAAAATGTTCCAGGCTCTTGCCAGCGAGACGCGGCTGGGTTGGGCGAATCTCAAAGAAGCAACCTTGAATCAGGCCAATCTCAGTCGAGCGAACTTAAGTGAAGCCGACTTGAGCGGGGCGAATTTAGAAGGGGCCAACCTGACGATCGCCATTCTGATTCAAGCGATTATGGAAAAGGTGAATCTGACCAATGCCACCTTAAATGGAGCCAACTTAACCGGCGTCAATCTCCGATATTCTGACTTGAGTCGGGCCAATATGAGTGGATCCAATCTAGCCGGAGCAGACTTAACGAAAAGCCAACTCCGGGGAACCAACGTCAGTTGGACCACCATGCGCGGGACGAATTTAGAAGGGGCCAGTCTGTATCGAGCCAACTTGGGTTGGTCCAACCTCACGGGAGCCAACCTTACCAATGCAATTTTAATGGACACGAATCTGTATCGGACGAACCTCCGGGATGTCAACTTTACGGGAGCCATTATGCCCGATGGGTTGACCCACCAATAGCACTCGTTGCGCCAGTCGCCCAGGCATTTTGCCTGTGGGACTTGAGGCGGTCCCGATTGACCGGGAATTGAGCCCCTAGGGTCTGGGATTAGCGGGTCACGTTGCTTTAGTTCTTCCCCTGCCTACGGTGCGAAGACCTCAATTTTCAACCCTCCAACCGTTGCGATCGCCACCTCGAACAATCGGCCCTGTTGTCCAGTCTATCTTCCCTAGCAGCAAAATTCACAGCACTAACCAGATGTGCTGTAACTCCCTATCTATTCAGTTCTTGCCCCTTTAGGCTGAATCTCTGAAATGGGGATGACGGGGCTCGCCCCAGACTGCTGTTTAAAAACGTTTCGTGCCAAGTTTGGCCGCATCACGGGTGCAGGATCCTTTGTCAGGAATCGAGCGATGATTTTGATTAGTCAGGTTAGCGTCATCAGTCTTGTCCTCACGGGACTTTCGGTTATATTCGTCCATTCTCCCGCCTTCTCTCGTCCCCAGGCAGTCGGACCAAACCCGGGTCCGCTGCCCCTACTCTCAATCATTCGAGAGTCGAACCCCTTTGAAGAACCCGCCCTCAACCCAGAAAATATCCCCTGCCGCGAGGAACCCATCGGCCTAGGGATTCCGGGATTTCAACCGGGAATTCATCAAGATTCAGTCTTCCGAATGTTTGGATTTCCCAGTCAAACCCTTCCCGGATATTGGCCGAATACTCATGCGGTCAGTTATGACCTGATTCCCCATCAGGTGAGTCTCGGATTTCTGTTCGATCGCCAATCCCTCCTCTTGCAGCAAACCGAAGCCTCCTTTGCTCAAACCGTCAACACGGAAATTATTCTCGGTACCTTAAACAGTATGTTAGGCTGCCAGCTTAATGAAGAAATCGCCTCCGGATTTCAACAAGTATGGCGGGGTCAGGTGCGCCGGTATCGGTTTGCCCTGGGTAACCTCAAAGGGGCGATCGAATGGGAAATCCGTCCCACCGCCTCGGGAAATAATCAACCGGCACAGCGCGTTTACATTGGGATTTGGCAAGACGGCTTACACCGCTAACGGCGTCAATTTGCGCCCTCCTCGCTGCGGATGCCCCATTTTATTATACGATCGATCTAGAACCCTAAAAATAATTGGTCCCGAGGGGAAGTAAGAATGATGAAAGCTCAAGATATCATGACCAAAGAGGTGGTGAGCATTCGCGGCTCCGCCACTGTTGCAGAAGCCGTTAAGCTCATGAAAGAAAAGGGCTTGCGTGCTTTAGTCGTATCCCGTCGCCATGATGAAGATGCCTATGGCATTGTGACCGAAACGGACATCGTTTACAAAGTAGCAGCGTTTGGACATGACCCGAAGCAGATGCGGGTGTATGAAATTATGACCAAACCCTGTATCGTCGTCAATCCAGACCTCGGTGTAGAATATGTGGCGCGGTTATTTGCCAATACCGGCATCCGTCGTGCTCCGGTTATCAAAGGAGACTTGCTCGGAATTATTTCCGTGAGCGATATTCTCATGAAGGGTGATTTCGTCGAGAAACCGAAAGCTAAACTGTTCGAGAGTGAACTGGAAAAAGCAGTTCAGGAAGCCCGCGCCATCTGTGCAGAAAAAGGCCCAACTTCTAAAGAATGTGCGGCAGCTTGGGATGCAGTGGAAGAACTGCAAGCGGAAGCGTCTCATCAACGGGCGATGAAACCCGTTAAGAGTGCTTTTGAGGAATACTGCGAAGAAAACCCCGAGGCAGATGAAGCCCGGGTGTATGACGTTTAACTGTCCCGTGCGGTGAGGACGGCTTGATTTGATAACATCCGCAGGAGTTCAGGGATTCAAGCCGATCGCTGATGACAATCCCTCGGATGTACTCAGATCAAACTGTAGCAATTTTTAAACTGTGCGATCGCATGGGTTGGCGATCGCACAGTTGTTTTTGCTTGCCCATTTAAGTGCGCAGTGCAACCGGCATTGTTGATACCCAATACCGCAACCTTAAAACAAACCTGTTATTTTACGAAATGTTTCGCATCGTATGATATTGCCTCATCACCTGGGCATTCTAAATTATAGATATCTCAGGCAAAATAGGGCGAGGGCAATATGGATGGGTATGAATTACTAAAACGCTACACTGCGGGCGATCGGGATTTTCGCGGGTGGAATCTCAATTTAGCCAACTTAATTGGCGCAACCCTGCAACAGGTAAACCTTTTCGGGGCAAATCTCATTGACGCATCCTTGGCGCGGGCTAATTTAAGTCGCTCCTTAATGATGGAAGTCCAACTATCCGGTGCATTTCTCTACGCCGCTGATTTAACCTTCGTTAAACTCAAAGGCAGCCGACTGATTGAGGCAGATTTAACCAAAGCGAATCTCCAAGGTGCTCAGTTAGCCAATACCGATTTAACCGGGGCCAAACTCAGTGGGGCAATTCTCAAATGGGTCAATTTTTATCGTTCCAATTTAATGGGAGTTAACCTTTCAGGTGCTAACCTCAATGGAATTAACTTCCGAGGGGCAAATCTGACTCAGGCTAACTTGAATTGGAGCAACCTCAGTGGGGCGAGACTCAGCGGCGCTTGTCTCAAAGGCGCACTCTTAAACGGAGTGAAACTCACTGGAGCATTTTTAAATGGCCTCAATTTAGAAGGAATTAATTTTAGCGGACTCGAACTCAACGAGGCTAAATTAAGCGGAGCAAACCTGCGCGATTCTAACTTTATGGGAGCAGATTTGCGCGATTCTCAAATGCGATTTACCGACTTTGAAGGCGGGAATCTCAAGCAAGCCAATCTACATGGCAGTATTCTTAAAGGAGGCCATTTCAGTCGGGCTAATTTAATGAAAACGGACCTAATGGAAGCGGACTTGCGGAATGCTGATCTCCGGGATGCTAACCTCAATTTAGCCAAATTAACCGGCGCAGATCTGACTAATGCTAACTTAGAAGGGGCCTATTTATGGGGGGCTGACCTCGATGGTGCTTGCTTACGCGGTGCCAATCTCCGGGGAGCCAGTCTGCGGGATGCGGCCCTAGTGGGTGCAGATTTGCAGGATGCGGATTTCACGGGTGCAGTGATGCCCGATGGGAGCCTGCATTCCTAAACCCCTTGACAAGAGGATAAAACAGGGTGCTGAAAACTACTCATGAGATCTAGCGTTTCCCAGAGTTATTGGCGTACATTCTTTTGGAGTGCGAGCATCTTGCTCGCACGCCTGTAAATCTCTGTGTGGGGGGGTGCAATCCGGTGATTCTCTTTCTGTGATGCTATTGCGGCACTCTATGCGATCGCACGTTTAACGGATTTAAAAACTATCGGTCTAAAAATACCTATTCTGCCTCTTCGCCAATCCCACCTAAAACACTTTAGTTTCTCCTCAATCCAGTACAGAAAATACCTCATCGGTTTGAGGGGGAGAAAAACTGGAGATTAACAACCAACGGGGTGCAAAAAGCGGCTCATTCATTCATCCTCTATTCTCAACGTTTTACCCCCGTTAGCATACCCACTAAATTGCTTCATACTCTTGTTTTTTCTCCCTGCTAATGCTTTAATAGAGATAGGAATAGGTTATTTCAAAAAAAATCCCATTTTTTCCATAAAAAAAACCCGGGACGGCAAGCCCCAGCGATGCCCAAATTGAATTCAGTGCTTAGGGGGCAACGGACTCCAGTAAAGAATAAGGGGCTTTTAAGCCATAAGGAGAGTAACGTAAAATGAATACTAATGAACTCCTCGAACGGTATGCAGCAGGAGAGAGATCGTTTAAAGATGTTAATTTAAACGGAGCCAACCTGGAACGAGCTAACCTAGCCGGATGCGATTTTTCTGGGGCTTATTTTGTTGGAGCCAACTTGTCTCGGGCCGTCTTGACTGGGGCCAATTTACACCTAGCTTTTTTACATCGCGCTGACCTAAGTTTTGCTAAATTAAATGAAGTGCGACTGACTCATGCAGATTTAACCAAAGCCAACTTAAAAGGTGCATATCTGGTTAAGTCTATTCTCACCGCTGCGCGACTGAGTGGGGCAATCCTCTCCGGAGTGAATTTGCGGTTAGCGAATTTAGGCGGTGTGAACTTTTGCGGGGCGGATTTGCGAGGGATTAATTTGCGATCGGCTAACTTAGTCAATGCTAACCTGAATTGGGCCAACCTCAGCGGTGCTAGATTGAGCGGCGCATTGTTGCGGGGAGCATCCTTAAGCGGAGTTAATCTCACACAAGCTTATCTGAATGGGGTAGACCTCAATAGTGTCCAGTTGGAAGGAGTCAACCTCAGTGGGGCAAAACTCAGCGGTGCCAATCTCTCCTTAGCCAATTTAAGCGCTACGAACCTCAGTTCAGCCCAGATGCGGGTCTCATTTTTGTTTCGGGCCAACCTTCACGCTGCCTCATTGAATGGCGCGAACTTGACTCGAAGTGATTTATGTGAGGCAAATTTGAGTAAAGCAGATTTATCCCATGCCAACCTCCAAAATGCAGATTTGACCGGAGCGCTTTTGGTACAATCCAATTTGTTCCAAGCGAATTTAGCAGAAGTGAGCTTGCAAGGCGCTTGTTTATGTGGTTCAAATTTTAATGTAGCCGAATTGCGAGGAGCTAATTTAAGTGAGGCAGATTTGCGAGGCGCATATTTTGAACCCTCACATTGGGAGGGGATGTCCCTGCCGGATACTCGCGAGATGCAAGATGACCGAATTTACGAGTAGTCAGAAATCCAGCCGGTTAGATAAAAGGCCGGTATAATTTCCCCAGAGATAATCTAACTGTAGGGACAGGGTACTGCCTTGTCCCTACGTTAATATTTACCTCCCGCTGATTGATAGGCGATCGCCCTAAAACTTTCAGGACCATCTCAATCAAATCCCTGCCAGTGATGACCCCTTCAAGGGAAGCAATGGAAAATCTCCTCACAGACTGAGGGGAAGCGATCGGCGATCGCATGGATCACTTCGTTAGAGCAGTAGGAGATTTTAGGGAAAAAACCCTATTTAGCGACTTGACTTTTCGGGCTAACTACAGTAAAATAGCAATCAAAAAAAATCCATGAAAGAAACAGTTGGTTCCTTAAGAGCATATTTTGGTTTAGTTGGCCTGCTTAGTGTACTGAGTACCCTAGCTGAACTTTCTCTATATTTATCATTCCAACCGGGAAATTTATTCGGGATTCTTTTAACACTCATTGGATTGGGGCTATCCTGTCTTTTTTTATACTTCAGCTTTTATTTAAAGAAGTTGCTCATCAAATCCCCCCAATTTGTGAGCAGAGTAATCTTGGTGAGTGCAGGATTTCAAATTATATCTGTAGTATTTAGCCTGGTAGGGGACAACGGGGTTGCTAGTATTGTTAAACCTGGGATAGGAGTATTAATTTGCTGGTATCTCTTAGCCAATATTAATCGCTTATCTCGTTCGTTACAAGAGGAGATTGCCCAAAAGCCGAATGAAAATAACATCGATAACTAATTGGGATTGTAAAAACGTTCTGTTCTAAAGTTGTAGTGAATTAACCCGTTGGAGTCTCGTAACGTGCGATCGGCCTGATTGACAGCAAGAGCGCGCCTTCCTTCCTCCCAGTCCCCTAGTCAGCGCATCCCCCCATCTTCCCCCAACCGCCAAATCTTATAAATTTCTAACAATCTGTAAACCCAACCAAACCCGCCCGGGGAATGCCTTACAATAACAACCAGAGCGGATATCCCCCAGCGGCGAACCCCCCTAGAGGCGAAGCATTCCCCCATGAATCGGACAATTGACCGAAAAAGCACCCCCCGAATGCCACCCCTCCCCCGGCAAACCAACCGCCACCCACCATTCCCCATCCGCCTAAGTCGAAAAAAGTCCAACAAGCAACGCTGAGGTTAAGCGATGACAGAGGAAGAACTGCTGCAAATTATCCAACAAGCTGCCGAGGACAAGGTAACATCCCTCGACCTTTCTAACACTCAACTGAGTGCGCTGCCGCAGGAAATTGGTGAACTCTCCAATCTGACCGAGCTAAACCTCAGCTACAATTACTTGAGAGATCTGCCGCAGGAAATTGGGCAACTCTCCAATCTGATCAACTTAGACCTCTGGAGTAATCAACTGAGTGCGCTGCACCCAGAAATAGGGCAACTCTCCAATCTCACAGAATTAGGTCTCGCGGGCAATAAACTGACTGCGTTGCCGCAGGAAATTGGGCAACTCTCCAATCTGACAGAATTAGACCTCGCGGGCAATAAACTGACTGCGCTGCCCCCGGAAATAGGGCAACTCTCCAATCTAACAGTGCTATACCTCTGGCGAAATCAACTGAGTGTGCTGCCCCCGGAAATAGGGCAACTCTCCAATCTGACCGTGCTAGACCTCGCGGACAATCAACTGACTGCGTTGCCTCCAGAAATAGGGCAACTCTTCAATCTGACAGAATTAGACCTCGCGGACAATCAACTGAGTGTGCTGCCCCCAGAAATAGGGCAACTTTCCAATCTGACAGAATTAGACCTCAGTAGCAATCCCCTCATCTCACTACCACCCGAAATCTTAAACCAAGGCATCGGTGCCACCTTAGCCTACCTGCGCGAACAACTCCAGAGCCCACAACCCCAAGTCCAATGGATATCCAAACTCATGGTTGTGGGTGATGGGGGAGTGGGCAAAACTTCTTTATTAAAGGTCCTGCGGGGGGAATCCTTCAACCCCCAGGAATTCACTACTCATGGCATCGATATCCGCACCTTGGAATTCCCCCATCCCAGGGAACCCGACGTCACGATGCAACTGAACGCATGGGACTTTGGCGAACAGGAAATCTCTCATGCCACCCATCAATTTTTCCTCACCAACCGCTCTTTGTTCCTCCTCGTCTGGAATGCTGGTGATGGCTACGAACAGGGTAAAATCTATAATTGGCTTGATACCCTCTCCTCCCTTGCGCCCGAGTCTTCGATTCTCCTGGTTGCCACCCACATCGACGAACAAAATTCTGATCTTCCCTTCGCCCAACTCCAGGGCCAATATCCCAAAATTGAGGGACATTACGAAATTGACAGCCAAACCGGACAAGGGCTGGACAATCTGTATCAGAGTATCGTCAACACTGCTGCCCAATTGCCGTTAATGGGCAAACGTTGGCCGAAAACTTGCCTCAATGCGGCTCATGATATCCGTTCCCTCTCGGAACAATATATCACGCCACAACAATTGGCAAGGCGGATGACAAGGCGAGGGGTTGACCCGAATCAGGTAGCCAGTCTGGCACAATATCTCCACGACATTGGCAAAATTGTCTATTTCCAAGATAATCCCGCACTCAGCGAAATTGTTATACTCAAACCCAAATGGATCGCGGAACAGATCGGCAAAGTTTTCAGCAGTGAACCCGTCAAACAGCGTCAGGGTATTCTCACTCGCGGGGAAATGAACCAACTTTGGGAAGATATCGACTCTTTCATCCGCCCGTATTTCCTCCGCTTGCTGGAGCATTTTGACCTGGCGTATCCCCTTCGCAACGAGGCAGAATTTCTTCCCGAAGAGGTCAGCTTAATCCTGGAGTTTGTCCCACTGAATCCGCCACCCTATCAACATCAATGGGATGCCATTCTCGAAACCGAAAATTGTCATCGTCTGGAGAGGAAATGGCAACTCGATCGCCTTCCTGCCGGACTTCCCACTAGGTTGATTGCTGATTCTCATCGCTTCTCCACCGGCATCCACTGGCGCAACGGGGCCTTACTCGCCGACAGCAAACCGGAAAAACATTTAGGGTTATTTGAGGCATTTCCAGAAAAAAATGCTCTACAATTAGCCGTGCGCGGTCCCATGCCGATTCACTTCTTTACCTTGCTGCGCGATCGCCTTGATATCATGCTTTCCCGATTTAGCGATTTAGAGGCAAAATGCACCATTCCTTGTCCCGGTGGACCGGATAAAACCTGTTCCCACGAATTTGAAGAGGAATATGTCAAACAATGTTATGCCACCCATCAACTCACCCTCGAATGTCCAGAATGCCAGGAAAATCTCTCGGCGATCGCACTCTTATTTGGTGTAGAAATTCCACCCCCATCTAACCCCCCAACTGTATCGAGTCCAACCTTATCAATTCCAACCTTCTCGGGTTTGTCACGGTTTGAAGAACTGGAACGACAGATTGACAGGGGAAAAACCTATATCCAGTCAGCTTTGACAGAAGTCGCACAACTCCATCAAGAAGACTTGAGGAAAGTTGCACAACTCTATCAAGGGGAATTTATTAAAATTGTTCGCCTCAAACAACAGAGTATCGAGGCAGAATCCCCCTGTGTATTTGTAGTGCATTCACCCGAACGAGGCAACTGGCAAAATAGGATTTTCGGGCAACAATCTGAATTGCAACTGTGCTGCGAAGCACCTGGAAAATGGCATCCTGTTGATGGTGCTGTGTATTCCCTGTCAGGGGATAACGAATGGTTTCACATCATGGCCCCCTATATTCAACAGTTGGCTGCAAGTTGGAAATATACTGTTGAATCGCAAAACAATATAGCGATGGAAATGCAAACTCTCGCGGAAGAATTTCCTCCCCTTAACGGTTGGGAAGCGACAGAATTGTTAAAGTCTTTGGGGATAGGAACCGAGGAAAATTTCAATCCAGAACAGCTACAGCTTGCTGCACTACGAGTATTGCGGCAACTTTTGGACGAAAAAGACCCGCATCACCATTGGGGCGGCTTGCGGAAGGTTTTGACGCCGGAGGGACATTATTTGTGGTTGTGCGAACATCATGCAAGAGAGTATCGGAGGTAATTGGGGGAAAACAGGGTGAGGAGAAGGCAGTGCTTTTTCCCTACTCGCGCCACAATTCGCTAAAATTGTCGCATCTGAAATCTTGCACCCTTCTGGATCTTCCCGATCATCCGGCGTGGGATTAATCCCACGCCTCATAGCTAAAGTCGGTTAAAAACCGACTGAAATTCTTATAATCCCAGGTTTCCAGTCGGATTTATCCGACTTGAGCTATTAGCCGGGGGTTTTAACCCTCGGCGGGTGTTGCCACTGGGTAGAGTAACCTTTACCTTCCGATAAAAGTCTTAGTGAATAGCGACCCATGAATCAGTTAATCATAGAAAATCTCGATCCAAAAGTGATAGAAAAGCTCCAACGTCTCGCACGACAACACGATCGCACTGTAGAAGCAGAAGTCAAAGCAATTTTAGAAGCGGCAACCGAAGCCGAAGCAGCCAAACAGCAGGCGATCGCAGCACAAGCCTGGGAAAAAATTGATCGCGCTAGAGCAAAATATGCAGGACGCATCTTTAGCGATAGTGCAGAACTTTTGCGAGAGGACCGAACCCGGTGACCCAATTTGTTGTAGATGCTAACGTAGCCATCAAGTGGATAATACCTGAAATCCATTCCGAAGCAGCACTGCGGTTGCTGAATCTCGATTCCATTCTTCTGATTCCCGACTTTTTCTTTCCTGAAATTGGAAACATCCTTTGGAAGCGGGTTCGGCGTGGAGAAACAACTCTTGAAAATGTACTAGAGGATTTAGATGCTTTAATGGGATTGCCGTTACAGGTGCATCCATCTTTTCCGCTGATGTCAGAGGCTTTAGAAATTGCCGTGCGAATTCAGCAAGCGGTTTATGACTGCGTTTACTTAGCTTTGGCTGTTCGCAAGGAATGTCAAATGGTGACAGCAGATAAACGTTTTTTTAATGCACTTCAAAACGACTTTTTAGCTGCCCATCTGTTGTGGGTCGAGGATTTACCTTGAAGGCGATCGCACCCATAAAAATGTAGGGACACAGCAGTGCTGTGTCCCTACGATTTATCTATGCTAGGGGCAATTTATCTACCCCTACAAATTTAAACCTTAGTAGTCGAAGTCACCGCCGCCCATTCCGGCACCTGCGGGAGCGCCTTCTTTGGGTTCGGGTTTGTCAACCACAATACACTCGGTGGTTAACACCATTCCGGCGATGGAAGCTGCGTTTTGCAGAGCAGAACGAGTCACTTTGGCAGGGTCAACAATACCGGCTTCAAACATATCCACAAATTCATTCGTGGCAGCGTTGTAACCGACGTTGAATTCTTTCTCTTTCACACGTTCGGCAATAACAGCACCGTTTTGTCCGGCGTTTTCAGCAATCCGCTTCAGGGGAGCAGCGATCGCACGAGCGACAATCAAAGCTCCGGTTAAGGCTTCTCCGGTTAAGTTACCATTGGCCCATTCTTCTAAAGCTGGGGTGAGGTGAGCCAAGGTGGTACCACCGCCAGGAACGATACCTTCTTCAACTGCCGCTTTGGTGGCGTTGATGGCATCTTCTAAGCGCAGTTTGCGGTCCTTCATTTCGGTTTCGGTTGCAGCACCCACTTTGATGACGGCAACGCCACCGGCGAGTTTAGCTAACCGTTCTTGCAGCTTCTCTTGGTCGTAGGAAGATTCGCTTTCTTCCATCTGACGACGGATTTGCTCGCAGCGAGACTTGACGGCTTCTTCGTTACCTTCAGCAACGATGGTGGTGCTGTCTTTGGTGATGGTGATGCGGCGGGCTTTACCGAGCATATCCAGCTTGGTATTGTCCAGTTTCAGACCGGCATCTTCGGTGATCAGTTGACCGCCGGTGAGCACGGAGATATCTTCGAGCATCGCTTTACGGCGATCGCCAAATCCAGGCGCTTTCACAGCAGCCACATTCAGCACACCCCGCAGGCGGTTCACCACCAAGGTTGCTAAAGCTTCTTTCTCGATATCTTCAGCAATAATCACCAAAGGACGACCGGCACGAGCAACTTGCTCTAACACGGGCACCAAATCTTGGACGAGGTTGATTTTCTTGTCGGTGATCAGGATGAAAGGCTCGTCAAACACGGCTTCCATGCGCTCGGTGTCGGTGACGAAGTAAGGGGAGATATAACCCTTATCGAAGCGCATCCCTTCGGTGATTTCCAGTTCGGTGGTCATGGATTTCCCTTCTTCCAAGGAAATCACACCTTCTTTACCGACTTTATCCATTGCTTCGGCGATCATGTTGCCGACTTCTTCATCGTTACCGGCAGAGATGGTTCCGACTTGGGCGATGGATTTGGTATCTTCGACCTGACGAGCATGAGCAGCAATCTTTTCGACTAAGAATGCAGTTGCTTTGTCAATTCCGCGTTTGAGGGCGATCGCATTCGCACCAGCGGCGACGTTGCGGAGTCCTTCTTTGACCATTGCATGGGCCAAAACCGTTGCGGTGGTGGTTCCATCCCCAGCGGTATCGTTGGTTTTGGAAGCGGCTTGGCGAATCAGAGCTACCCCGGTATTCTCAACGTGGTCCTCCAGTTCGATTTCTTTGGCAATGGTGACCCCATCATTGACGATCTGAGGTGCGCCGAATTTCTTTTCTAGCACCACGTTACGGCCTTTGGGTCCTAGGGTGACGGCAACTGCTTCTGCCAGGATGTCCATGCCTCGTTCCAGAGCGCGACGAGCGTTTTCGTTGTAGATAATACGTTTAGCCATAGGTGTCCTTTGCAGTTTGTATGAGGTGTACTATTTCAGATGAAATTGAAATCAGAGGGAAGGGTAAAACTTGTTGAGGGGGTTACCCGGTTTAGCCAACGATCGCCAGGATGTCTTTTTCGGCTAACAACACAAACTCATCGGTGCCGAGTTTGATGTCGGTGCCTGCATATTTGGAGTAGAGCACTTTGTCGCCGACTTTGACTTCTAATTCTTGGCGAGAGCCATCGTCGTTGCGCTTGCCAGGACCAATTGCTGCAATTTCACCAACCTGGGGCTTTTCTTTGGCGGTGTCGGGGAGCAGAATGCCACCGGCAGTTTTTTCTTCAGAAGCACTGACCTTGACAAACACGCGATCGCCCAAGGGTTTAACGGTAGAAACACTTAAAGAAACAGCAGCCATGTAAAATCCTCCTTATCCATATCTATAGTCGATTCGGGTGAAAGCGCTGGCACTTTACTCTCGAAAGTCTTGACTGGCTTGAGTTTTATCTCTTTTCAGTCTTTCTTTGAGGAGTAGGTTTAGCACTCTCGACCTATGAGTGCTAATTTAGCGGAATGTTTGTACTGAACGCAACTATTCTTTCTGTACGGGTTCCCGAACTTTTTGGAGGGGACCTTTGGGTAGGGGTGGGGATGGGAACCACAGATTGCACAGATTTTCACGGAGAGCAGAGGATGATAGAACAATCAATTCCGGAGCAAGTTACTTGTCAACCTGGGGATGAGAGTCTTTTGGAGTCTTGTGTTGAGGCTTTGGGATTAAAGCAGATTCAACGGCACGTTTTTATCTGCGCGGATCAGACTCTGGCGAAGTGTTGCTCGAAAGAGGAGGGTCTGGTGGCTTGGAATTATTTGAAACAACGGTTGAAAGCGTTAAAGCTCGATCGCGTCACGCCAACTCGCCCCGATTGTGTGTTTCGCACGAAAGCCAACTGTCTGCGCGTCTGCTGTGATGGGCCGATTTTGGTGGTGTATCCCGATGGGGTCTGGTATCGTTCTGCCACTCCCGAGGTGATTGAACGGATTATCCAAGAGCATTTAATTGGCAACCAGGTGGTGCAGGAGTATGCATTTCTGACTCATCCATTACCCACTCCCGATGCTGAAGGGACGGCGCTGGCAGACTGAATGAGTTCATGCATGGTGCTTTGCCTTAAGAGTAAGTCCACTTCCGGTCCCCTCCCCTGTGTCTGGGGGAGGGTTAGGGTGGGGTCCACTCCCCTCGGGATTAAAACCGGATGGGGTGGCAACAAATATCCCACCTCAAGGGTAGAATTGGTCCGAGGGTTTCAGAGGGGCGATCGCCTCGTTCTATCCCGGTTTTTTCCCATCGATTTCTCGGGGTGAAGTTCATCCTAGGGATGCCCGGGTTGAAAACCCTTTCAACCGTAGGACAATCCGTTATAATCGATAGCGAGCTAAACCTGTATGGCGAGTAATATTTATTAATACATTAGTTTTGTAGATACCCACTAACCGGATTACTCTTTGGAGTAAAGCGCTCGCAACGGATAGTTTCGAGGCGATCGGTTAAAGACTGAAAATCACCGGATGGCAGGGAATCAAGCTAACGCGATCGCCAACCGAGGAATTCTGTCTCTACCACTGCGATGGGAAGTCCCCACCGGATTTCATCCAATTTCCAGGGTAACGCTCGAACCATCTACATTGAATCCATTCAAAATTTGGTACTAAATAACACATGACTGAACCCAGTATAGGCGCTCAAAAGAGACTTCTGCTGATTGACGATGACCCCAACTTAATCCTGTTAGTTAAAGACTATCTGGAATTTCGGGGGTACGAGGTCACCACCGCAGAAAATGGCCGCGAAGCCCTCGAAATATTAGAAAAAGAAATGCCAGACATGATTATCTGCGATGTCATGATGCCAGAAATGGATGGCTATGCCTTTGTGGAACAGGTTAGAAAAGACCCCCGCACCAATTGGATTCCGGTCCTGTTCCTCTCCGCTAAGGGTCAAAGTCAAGATCGGGTCAAAGGGTTGAATACTGGGGCTGATGTTTATATGGTCAAGCCCTTTGAACCGGAAGAACTGGTCTCTCAAGTCGAAGCGTCCCTCAAGCAAGCCGGTAGATTGCTTCAGCATCAACTCAAACTGGGTACGAATGGGCCGAAAATTCAAGTTCCCTTTGATGTGGAACTGACGCCGACGGAAACGAAGGTGGTGCAGTTAGTCGCCCGGGGAATGGCAAATCGGGAAATTGCGGAGGCGATGAAAGTCTCTCAGCGCACCATTGAAAGTCATGTTTCCAATATGCTGGCGAAAACGGGTCTGCACAACCGGACCGAGTTAGCACGGTGGGCCATTGAAAGTAAAAGGGCCTAGGGCCTCGGTACAGACGAGGGGAGAGCAACTGGGTTTTTTGACCTCATCTCTACTCAGCACTCCAGGTTCTTAAGCCCCAAAAACCCTGTTTCTTGTCCCCTGGGTCGAATCCCGAACTGACCAGCCCTAGGGGGTGGTGATTCTCCACTTTATCTGGCCCGGAGGCATCAGCGGCGACCCGAGTCGTACCCCCATCGATTATCCCAAAATCAGGGTTCTTTGAGCCTGCTAGGACGAGTGGAGATGGATGCTAATTCCTGACAATCGAGCAGCCGCTGTTCTGTCCCTAGACGCAGCAACAAGGCGGCTACTGGGGTTATTCAGAGGCAGTCGCCCCCTCCTATTTAAAATTGGTCAATCCGGAACTCGGTTTTAGCGGTAAAGTGATAAAGAAGGATTTGGGCCTCCCCGAATTCCTCAAGTTGTTAATGAGATACGGACTCCCCTGAATCAGTGACCGGAGGTGATAGGGCCAAACTCAACCCAGCATATATTTATTTAATCCCACATCACAAAAAATATCCATATCGCGATTTTATAACGGGCAATGCAGTAGAATGATGCTATTTCCTAAACAGACTTATGATAGAAAAAACTCTAACCTATTCACAACTACTGTCTTAAGCATTCAAACTTCTTAGTTCGACCCGTTTTAACCCTCGATGGGTAGCGCAAAAAATACGGTATTACCTAGATTGGCGTGGGACTCTCATATTGGAATCACTGCTGAAGATTAACAGGAGTACCAAAGCTCACCAACCCCCAGCATTCAGGATGAAACCTCCTGAATAGTAGTCAATTGCTGGCTCAGGGGATTCCGTCTGGTTCGCTGATGTTAGCCAACCAACGCTCTGCTCTTTTGGTAACCCCTTCCAAAGCGGTTTATTTTGATAAACCGACAGGGATTCACATTTCATGGTTAATTATTTTCTACTAATATTAGGTCTAAGTTTCTATGGGTTTTTTAATGAACCGTCTGTCTATTTTTGTAGACGGGAACAATATGTTCTACGCTCAACAAAAGAATGGTTGGTTTTTCGATCCCAGAAGGGTGCTAGAATATTTTACCCAAGAGCAGCCTGGGATTATGTTAATTAATGCCTTTTGGTACACCGGACTCAAAGATCCGCAGGACCAACGAGGTTTTAGAGATGCCCTGATTAGTTTGGGATATACGGTTCGCACCAAAATTCTCAAAGAATATTATGACGACACCTCGGGGCGCTATTCTCAAAAAGCTAATTTAGACATCGAAATTGTCGTCGATATGTTTAATACCGTAGAACAGTATGACCGAGTGGTGCTATTTAGTGGGGATGGAGATTTCGAGCGGGCGATCGAACTCTTACGGTCTAAAAATACTCATATCACCGTCGTTTCAACCGAAGGAATGATTGCCCGAGAGTTGAGAAATGCCACCGATCGCTATATTGACTTGAATGATATTCGCGACCACATAGAAAAAATCGATTATTAGAAGTCAGAACTCAAGATGGGCGGTTAGAATCAAAATACGGCAGTGCAACAAACGCACCCCTAACCGCCCGCTTTCGTTAGTCAACGGACAAACATTAGCTCAACATGGACTAGGAGGTACATTCCATGACAAATCAACCCGATCGCATCATTATTTTTGACACGACCCTTCGCGATGGTGAACAATCGCCAGGGGCCAGTCTGAATGGAGAGGAAAAACTGACCATAGCGCGGCAGTTAGCGCGACTGGGTGTGGATGTCATCGAAGCTGGATTTCCCTACGCCAGTCCCGGAGACTTTGAAGCGGTCCAAAAAATCGCCGAATTAGTCGGAGTCGAAGGAGGCCCCACGATTTGCGGATTAGCGCGGGCGACTCGGGCGGATATTGAAGCGGCAGCAAAGGCCCTCAAACCCGCTGCCAAAGCACGAATTCACACCTTTATCGCCACCTCGGATATTCACCTAGAGTACAAACTCAAAAAGACTCGTCCCGAAGTGGTGGCGATCGCTGAGGAAATGGTCGCCTATGCCAAGTCTTTTGTGGATGATGTGGAATTCTCCCCAGAAGATGCGGGACGTTCGGACCCCGAATTTCTCTATGAAGTGTTGACGAAGGCGATCGCCGCTGGGGCCACCACCATTAATATTCCCGATACCGTCGGTTACACCACCCCCGGAGAATTTGGGGCGATTATTCGCGGTATCAAAGAAAATGTCCCCAACATTGATGATGCTATCATCTCGGTTCATGGTCATAATGACCTCGGTTTGGCCGTTGCGAACTTCCTAGAAGCGGTCAAAAATGGGGCAAGACAATTGGAATGCACCATTAATGGCATCGGCGAACGCGCAGGAAATGCCGCCTTGGAAGAATTAGTCATGGCATTGCACGTCCGTCGTCAGTATTTTAATCCCTTCCTCGGACGTCCGGTGGAGTCTCAAGAACCGTTAACGAATATTGACACCCGACAAATCTACAAAACCTCGCGGTTGGTGTCGAATTTGACCGGGATGTTTGTGCAACCGAATAAGGCGATCGTTGGTGCCAATGCCTTCGCCCACGAGTCGGGAATTCACCAAGATGGTGTGCTTAAGCATAAGCAAACTTATGAGATTATGGATGCTCAATCCATTGGGTTAACCGACAATCAAATTGTCTTAGGAAAACTCTCGGGACGTCATGCGTTTGCGAGTCGCTTGAAAGAGTTAGGATTTGACCTCTCGGATACGGAGTTAAATAATGCTTTTCTCAAGTTTAAGACGGTAGCAGACAAGAAGAAAGAGGTTACGGATTGGGATCTCGAATCGATTGTCAATGCTGAGATCCAGCAACCCCCGGAAATTTTCCGTTTGGAGTTGGTGCAGGTATCCTGTGGCGATCGCGCCCGTCCAACGGCAACGGTGACGTTACGCACTCCGACAGGGGAAGAACTTACGGATGCTGCGATCGGGACGGGTCCCGTGGATGCGGTGTATAAAGCGATTAATCGGGTGGTGAATGTACCGAATCAGTTAATTGAGTTTTCGGTACAATCGGTAACCGCCGGAATTGATGCTTTAGGAGAGGTGACGATTCGCTTACGTCATGGCGATCGCATTTTCTCCGGTCATTCCGCGAATACGGATATCATTGTCGCCTCCGCTCACGCTTATGTCAATGCTCTAAATCGCTTGTATGCGTTTTTAGAGAAGCAACAGGAAGCAACTCCAGAACCCGCAACCGCAACACTTTAACCTTGAATTTCAGGAGTGTGAGTTGCTTGCTCGCTATTAATTGATAGGAAGAGAAAAACAGCCCGCACAAGCAGGCTGTTTTTTTAATAAGAATGAAATAATTGGGGATAATAAATGGACTGATAATTTCCTCTAAATTAGTTGTTTCATTCTAGGAAAAAAGGGATTTTCTGATTTTTAAAATCGGTTCGTTACTCTTGACTATCCCAACAATTCGTCCAAGGCAATCTTAAATCCCTCTAAAACCACTTGAGTGCTGACAATATCTCCGACTTGAAAAGCGAGGGTCTGATGGTGAGTCAGGATGAAAATTCTCAGTCCTTCGGGAAAGACTAGCCAGACTTCTTGACAATTGGATTCTAAATATTCTTGAGCTTTTGCTAACAATTCCTCCGCCACATCGGTGGGAGAGGCAATCTCAGCAACTAACGGCGGACTCTGAGGTAAAGTAGGCTCATTTCTATAGCGTTCTAGCAGTTCTGGGGTGAGGTAGGAAACATCGGGTCGGCGTCCCTGTTTTTGGGTACGGCAAGGCATTTCTACATAAACTTCGCCTCCTTGTCCAGATTCGGTCTTATAATTGCCCCAGTAACGAGACAGCCTAGCTTGAATTTCGCTATGTCTGAGTGTCATTCCTGTTTTCTCCACCAGTTTTTCATCCACCCATTCCATATTTTCGGGCGGATTTTTCATGAAGTCGTCTAGGGTGAACTGTTCAGTGTCGGTAGTCAGTACCATAAGAACTTCCTAGCTATTAAATGGTCTTAATTGAGCCGATTGATACGGAATCGGGTAAAAACCCCCCACCCTTCAGTGTGCGGGGTTTCGTGGATTTGGTATTAATGGCTATGATAACATAAATTTAAACAATTGGATTCTCATAATCTGTAATTTACTCAATCCCCTGTCATCTGACAAACGGTATCAGTTATAACTTCCGAATAGTGGCAATTAATCCCTGGCAAACGCCCGTTAAAAAGTCTAAGTCTAAGGTTTCTATGGTATCGCTGGGTTGATGATAGTGGGGATTTCTGAGATTTGCGGTATCAGTAATCATGATGGCTGGATATCCTAAATCCCAGAATGGAGCGTGATCACTGCGTCGGGTATCGGGGACGATGTGGCCTTTTTTACCGGCGGGTAACCATTGGCAAGGGAGTCCGGTTTTTTTGATAATTCGGCTGATTCTAATCAGGTCGATTAGGGTGGAAATATTGCCGATTAAAGCGATATAATTTCCCTGATTGGGGTAGATGTATTGTAATCCTGGGGGATACTTTTGAGAATGGGGTTGAGGATTGCAGTAGCCGAGCATTTCTAGGGAAATCATCAGGCGCAGAGGTTCTCGTTTGGCGGCGAGTTCGGTAGCGTAGGCGGTACTGCCACATAAGCCATATTCTTCCATATCAAAGGCGATGAGACGCAGAGGATAGCGGGGGGTTTCGGTGGCGAAAATGCGGCCTATTTCTAGTAAGACGGCGATGCCGGTGGCGTTGTCGTCGGCACCGGGAGAACCGGGTACGGCGTCATAATGTGCGCCAATTAAGATGGGGGGTTTGGGTTTGCTGGTGCGATCGCCTCCTGGAATATCTAACACTAAGTTTTCATGGGTTCTGCCACTGATTTCAAAAGCATGGGTTTCTACAGTGCCATATTTTTGGAACTGTTGGCGGATGTATTCTCGGACATAGAAATAGCCGCCTGTGGCAAAGTAAGGGTCGCGATCGCGAACAACTTGGACAAGATGGGACTGCAAGTTCGCTTTCAACTCTCGGGTTGTCTCTTCGAGGTGATGATTCTCCGGCATAATCAGTCGGTTCCTTTAAAAATAATCAGCAGTTAAATAGTTGGCGTTGGCAACAGTTCTCAGGGAGTTCAAAAAAATAAATCATCCAAGTTTTGCGGTAAAAAACTTGACTCTTCAGCCTGCGTAGGCAGGCTTTGTCCGTATAGCCCCAGGCTTGAGCCTGTGGGTTTTTGGGGATTTTATTTTTTGGAGTTCCCTCAGTTACGAGTTTTCCTCAAAAAATACAGCATGAGCAACGATCGCTGCTTGAGTGCGATCGCGTAAATTCAACCGATTTAAAATATGAGTGACATGATTTTTCACCGTTCCCTCGGTAATATACAATTGTTTAGCAATTTCCCGATTACTCGCACCTTGAGCAATGAACCGCAACACTTCCAATTCCCTGGGGGTTAGTTCTTGCCATCCCAGGGGAACATTCGGTTTGCGAAGGGGTGTTGCCTGGACTTTTGCCATCACTTTGGTGACTAAACCGGGTCCAATTTGAGTATAACCCTTGTGAACCGTGCGAATTGCATGGGCTAACTCTTCCGATGGTGTATCTTTGAGTAAGTATCCTCGCGCACCCCCGCGCAGCGCCTCCGCTACTGACTCATCATCATCCACCGTGGTGAGCACCAAGACTTTCACCTCGGGGAATTGTTGGCAAATTGCCTGGGTTGCCTGTACCCCATCCATCACCGGCATATAAATATCCATCAGCACCACATCGGGTTGGAGATGGTGCACCTGTTCGATCGCCAGTTGTCCATTTTCCGCCTCTCCCACCACCTGCAAATCCGTTTCTGCTTCCAGCAATGCCATCAACCCCCGACGAATCAGATTCTGATCGTCTACCAATAAAATGCGAATCATTGGGACCCCTTCACAAATGCAGATATCAGCCGTGATCCGACAACCCGTCGCTTCGGTTGGAGGCGAAGGACTTCATAAGGGGGTAGGCGGAAAACTGGCATTTAGCCGATATTACGATGAAATCTTGGATTTCGCGAGGCGATCGCACCCCCAGAATTGTCGCGATCGCCAGAAATATCCCCCTCTTTTCCGCCCAGTAGCACCCTATTCCCTCTGTCGCCGTGCTACTTTTTCTCAATCAGGGTAAGCACTTGAGTTGACTCATGGCAACAGGCAACAGGGTGAGTGTCTCCGAAGATTGTGACAAAAGTCATTGTTTGCCTTCGCACTTTTGTCATAGAAGAAGTTGTGCCTTTTGCCGGATGCTATTTCTCCCCTGCTTTTTTAGAATTGAGAAAACAGCCAAACAGTCCGTTGATTATCCCCACTTAGAGGTTATGATATTACACCCGTGATGCCCCGTTTATCCCCCTCCCCTCAAACCGTTCCGGTTTGAGGGTGGATCAACTTCTCAAGCAGCTACTCCCTCGATAAAAAGGGGATTTAGGAGAGATGCTTCCCACACCCGCCAAACCCGTTTGCGTTCAATCTAACCGTCCCAGAATTCATGAGAAACAGGAATGCTGGCGGTGCAATTCTCTTTGAAGGAACGGGTTGAAACTTGAAGGGTGGGTTGAGGGGAACTCACTGGAGCAATTCTGCTTCCAGGAAGTAAGATTAAGATAGCTCGTGTTCCTATTCAGTCAAGGTTTGAAACCCAGCATATAGAAAGGTCATTATGAGTACGGTATTGATTGTGGACGATAGTGCTACAGCGCGGGAAATGCTTTCATCTATCCTCCAAAATGTGGGAATGAAGGTCATTGAAGCCCGGGATGGGGTCGAGGCTCAAGAAAAAATTGTAGACAGTCCTCCGGATATCGTGGTATTGGATATTATTATGCCTCGCATGAATGGGTATGATTTATGTCGGTGGCTGAAGAAAACTCCCACTGGTCAAAATATTCCGGTGTTAATGTGTTCGAGCAAGGCGGAACAGTTTGACCGCTATTGGGGGATTAAGCAAGGCGCAGATGCCTATTTGGCCAAGCCTTTTCATCCATCGGAGTTGATTGAAACGGTGAAAAGTTTATTGCGTTCTCTGGGGTAATTTGGGGTGAATTTTAGGAGAAACTTTTCATGGTTAGGTGTTGGTTTAGTAGAGTTTAGAAACCGGGCCTCTTGAGAAAAACGGTTGTAATTAGCAGGAAAGTTAGGTCATAAACCCGGTTTCTTTGTGGTTGAAACCGACTGAAAATCTGACACAGTGGTGTTTTTAGTCGGTTTTTAACCGACTTTAGCTATTAGGCGGGGGTTTTAACCCCCGCCGGATGATAACGACTTCAGTCGTTACTTAAGAGAACGACTTCAGTCGTTACTTAAGAGAACGACTTCAGTCGTTACTACGAACATGGAGAACTTAAGAGAACGACTGAAGTCGTTACTACGAACTTAAGAGAACGACTGAAGTCGTTACTATTTGGGGTCTTGCTCATCTTTCATTTCCATGAGAATGACGGAATAGGAGATGAGTTCATCGACTCCGGTAAAGGTAACTCCTCCTAAAAACATTAACATTCCTAGGACAAAGAGGGATAGAGGAAAATGCTGATTTACGGGATTTTCTAACAAGTAATCTAGCCCGATCGCCAAGGAACTTAGAATAAATAACGTGGCAGCAACAATATTGCAAAAAACTGAGTTTCTAACATATTTAGCGCGGCGGAGCAAGAATCTAAGTTGACTTCTAACACTCATCAATCGGATTTCTTCTTCCCGCTCTACTTCTTGATTATGGCTAATTTCTCGGATCAGTTTTCGGCGTTCATCGGTTAGAAGTCGAATTCGGCTCAAGAGGGAAGAGTGCCGAGCATTTAATCCCAAAAAAAAGAGAGAGCTCGATGAAATCATGACAGCCGGTGCTACGAGTGCTTGGATGGATTCAGTTGCGGTTACTTGCATCAATCGAAACCTCTGGATTGATTAACAAAGAAAAGTTAGCTCTTATTTAAGCAGTCAGTTCTAAAATTAATTCGGCTAATTCTGGTGTTGCGCCAATGGGATCAGCTAACTGGATCTGGAGTTCGGGTTGGCGTTGAGAAATTTCTCGGGTAAGTTTGCCGATCGCATCGGTGATCCCCCCAGAAAACAGAAAGTAAGGAAGGATACCCAGATGGCGATGTCCCGTTTGAATTAACTGGTCTATCCTTTCTTCTAAATTAGGAGAAATGGACCAATAGGCGGGGAGTGCTTGCAGTCGATTGGCCATCTCCTCCACCACTTGATTGCTACCCACACGCCGCGATCCGTGAGATAAAACAATCCACTGTTGATCGCCAGAATTGCTGTCCTGAACGGGTTGAATTGCCGATTGTAATAAGTGGCTCAATCCGCTGATTTGACTGCCTAAATGCGGGCGTAAATCTAACTGCATGGTTGTCCCCAGGATTTGGTGAGCTTGGGCAATTTCCGCTGGAATATCTTCCATGACATGAACCCCTTCTAGGAGAAAGAGGGGTAAAATTTGGAGGCGATCGCAACCCACCGCACGGGCACCATCGGCAAACGCGGTGATTTGTTGGTGTAAAGGCAAGGGATGCAATTCTAATTGTGCTGTTCCCACCATTGGTAAAGTGGACTGACCCTGCTGTTGCTGCAAGCGATCGCGCAATAAACCGGCTAACGCTTGCATCGCCACTTCTGGACGAGGATCGCGACTGCCGTGGGAAACCAGTAAATAAGCCGTGGTGAATTTCAAAATTGTTTTATCCAAAGTATGCGATCGGGACTCGTTTGAAATGTCATTAAATTATCATGACAGGGTTCCTATTTTAATCAAATTGATGCCCTTAAATGCGGGAAAAAATCCCTCCGGGTCCTATTCCCATCGGACGACTGCCTCAGATTCCTGAATTTAGGGAATCCAGATTTAGGGAGTCAAGGGGGAGTCTGCGGGAAACCCGGGGAAAATTAATACCGTGGCACAGCAGGATCTACAAGTTGGGAATAGGCATCGATGCCCCCACTAATATTTTTAACCTGGGTGAATCCCTGGGTTTGTAACCACTGGCACATCTGAGCCGATCGGATACCATGATGGCATAACACCAGGGTTTCCCTCTCCGGATCCAAGTGGGTGTAAATCTCCCCGGACCATTGAGAAAACTCGCTCAGGGGAAGGATGGTAAACCCGGCGATCGCCGCGATTTCCACCTCGTGGAGTTCGCGGACATCAATCAGTTGCAACTCGGTGGGTGCGCTGGCAAGGCGATCGGCGAGTTCTTGGACAGAGATTTGAGCCAGGGATGGACGCGGATTCGATTGAGTCATGAGATTCTAATAGTCTGTACCAGACTGACCAAACAACGTTCTCACTCAAATTGTGCCTTGTTTGGGTTGGATTTGGCTACAATCACCCGTCTCAAATGGGAGGCTCTGCCTCCTCTCTATACCAGGGTACAACTTAAATCAACAACCGTTTATCCGGCGGACAATTCTCTTTCATCGTTGTTTTTGGTCTCGCACTGTTGCAATTTAGCCGCGATCGCCCCAGCGTGTCTCCACCATTTAGAACCAGCGGACCAACTGCGAGACGGTAAATGACCAATCGGTGCTTTTAAATTAAATTGAATCCCTTCATAAGGGAGCGTTGGATTGTAAGTTTTCCACCCAATGCGATCGCAAAATGCCCCATAATCTTTCCCCACCCCTTCATAAATTCGCGATTGAATGCTAAATCCAAACCTTGCATCACTATAGTTCACCCACAACAGATCAATCATCTGCAAATCTTCACAGGGCATTTTCGCAATATCATCTTCAAATAAATAAGCTCTCGGGTATTTCCCAGCAGCCTGACATAACAAGGTCCGGGTTTCTTCATCGGCTTGTTTCCACTTTTTAGCGGCCAGTAACTCTCGCAATCGACTATAATCAATGCCGAGGCTTGAAGTGAGGATATTCGGTTCATGGACTGAATTGGAAGAGGGGACTACTCCAGACCAGAATTGACCAAAGGCATCTCGCCAATTCGTTGTCCGGGGTGGAACTGGGGTAGCTTTGGACTGAACCGGCGATTGTTGAGGAGCCTTGACAGAGGCAATTCGCTTTTGTGGGGGAGGCGCAGAAGGCGATACGGCCAGTGAGGCGGCGGGAGTGGGATTCAGGTCTTGTAGCACTTCAGCAGCCGACTGATAGCGCTTCGTGAGAGCATTTTCCAGCATCTTATCTAATATCCGCCCTAAATCAGCACTGACCAGTTTATCTGTCCGGACAAAATCCCGCCACCTCCAGCGGTCTTGGTTGGCATCATATAAATGACCCGGAGACATTCCTGTGAGTAAATACAGGCAAGTTACCCCCAAGCTATACAAATCCGTGGCCGGAACGACCTTGCCACGGTTTTGTTCGGGGGCCATATATTCGGGAGACCCGATAATTGTCCCGGTTTGCATCATCGCTGTCGCACTTAACAGTTTGGCAATGCCAAAATCAATGAGCACAATTTGTCCTGCTTGATGTTCCGTGAAAGAGGGCCGATCGCTCCATACACGGCGAATGATATTAGCCGGTTTGATATCTCGATGGACAATCTGGCGATCGTGAATAAACGTTAGGACCGGGAGTAAATCATTGAGCAATGCGCGGATTTCGGCTTCCTGATAAGCCCCCTTTTGTTTCAGTTCCGAGGAGAGAGTCGGTCCCTCGATAAACTCCTGAACCAGATACAACCGTTGATTTTGCTCAAAATGGGCCAGGAGGGAGGGAATTTGGGGATGATGTCCCAGATCGTCTAAGCGCACTGCCTCATGATAAAACAGGTCTTTCACCTTATGGATGTGCTGGGTTTCCCCTTTCTGAAAAAACAGTTGCTTGACAACACATCGGGGTTTAGAGGGGATATCTTCATCCACCGCCAAAAAGGTCCGCCCAAATCCCCCATGCCCTAGGGCCTGAATGGGGCGGTAGCGCGCTTTTAGGATTAATTTACTGCCACAGCTTTGGCAAGTCTTCGCCGACTCAAGATTTTGGGGTTGGACGCATCCGGGAATAACGCAGTAGCTCATGACTTTGACCAGGGGGCGATCGGGTAAAGTTTAGACTCCACAGGGTGTCATTCCCGGTATAACATGGTCTTGAGGATTTACCCCCAAATTTGGCTACTGTTTTTTATATTCGTAGGTGTAGAAGCTTTGGAAGGCCCCTACGGTTTCAAACTGATAAGCGGGAATTAAGGGCAGGGGCAAAGACAGGTCAGTTTTATAAACGCTCCACAACAGAAAGTTTTGTCGCTGAGTGTTGCGGCGGATGATGTCCTCGATGTCACTCTGGACGGATCCAATGGCTGAAACACAGGCCCCTTTAGCAATGGGTAATCTATCACAGGCATTTTCTTGGGCATACTCCATCAGTCGTTGACTGGCATAGTCATGATAAGACTCCGGACCCGGGTTGGTCACCGCCATTGCTACCCCCAGCCCAACTAATACTGTACCCGTGACCGCCGCGATCGCATTTATTTTCTTCATCAGAACTCAACGTACCCATTTCTTTGTTTAGACTTCCCCATTTCCCCCCTGAGTTCAGCACCCCTTCCCTGCAATTTTCCAAAATTTTTGATTTTTTTTGAAAAAGGGTAGATCAAATCCACAAGGGTGTGTTATAGTAAAAAACGTGGTGGCGGGCGTAGCCAAGTGGTTAAGGCAGTGGATTGTGATTCCACCATTCGCCGGTTCAATCCCGGTCGTTCGCCCTCAGATTAAGTCAGGTAGGCAGCAGTGCTGTCTGCCTGACTTCTCTTATTTTAGTCGAATTTTAGACCAGGGGTTTTCCAAACCGGGAGAAATGCCCTCAAAAATAGGGACTTAACCGGGCATGATGGCAATCAGAGAAATTAATTTAGAAGTCAATGAGGTAACCGATCGCCTCGATCGCTACTTGGCGTCCCAACTCCCGGACCTCTCCCGGTCGCGAATACAGCAATTGATATCACAAAATTGCGTAAAAGTCAATGGGCAGGTTTGCACCTCGAAAAAGATGATGGTGGAACCCGGCGATCGCCTCTGCATCGAGATTCCCCCCGCAGAACCCTTGGAGATCGGCGCAACCGAGATCCCCTTGGATATTCTCTATGAAGATGACTGCCTGATTATCATCAATAAACCCGCCGGTTTAGTGGTTCATCCGGCACCGGGACATTCCGATGATACCTTAGTCAATGCCTTGTTAGCGCACTGTGAGAACTTGTCCGGGATTGGCGGCGTACAGCGTCCGGGGATTGTTCATCGCTTGGATAAAGATACCAGTGGGGCGATCGTTGTTGCTAAAACCGATCACGCGCATCAACATTTACAAGGTCAAATTCAAGCTAAAACTGCCCGTCGCGACTATCTGGGGATTATTTATGGGGTTCCGAAAACCGAAAGCGGAACCATCGATGCACCGATCGCCCGACATCCCCACGATCGCAAGAAAATGGCGATCGTTCCCGTTGAAAAAGGCGGGAGACTGGCGGTGACTCATTGGCAGATTAAAGAACGCTTGGGGAATTATACCTTAATTCATTTTCAACTCGAAACCGGACGGACTCATCAAATCCGCCTCCATAGTGCCTATATTGGACATCCCATCGTCGGTGATCCGGTGTATTCCAGTGGGCGATCGCTGGGGGTGAATCTGCCCGGACAAGCGCTACACGCCTGGAGTCTGACCCTAGAACATCCCGAAACCGGGGAAACTATTCAGGCGATCGCCCCCTTGCCGGATTATTTGCATAAGTTATTAGAAGTCCTGCGACGGCGATCGAACTAAGGTGCTAATTTTTCAGGGGGAGTGAATTGGAGAGTATATTGAAGAAAAGTTTTGGAAAAATGATTGAAGAGTTCGGGGGATATAGTTTTGTAAACTGCTTGGATAGTTAGCAGAATGGGCTTTTCAAAAATTCGGCGCAATTTTCTAAACCCTGAGAAGTTAAAGACGCCTCGGGGTTTAAGGTTTCCAAGCATTCGCATCATGCCCCATCAGACCAAGTGGGGTTTTTTCAGAGTTCTGTGGTCATCAACTGCAAAAATCCTGGCGAGTTAATTTGGCACTTTTTCTTTTAATAACCCTCGTTTATTTAGATATTTTATTTAATTTATCTGAGTCAAATCAGCTCTTAATTTTTTCTGAAATGGCCGGGAGGTTTTCGGATAGTTTAGTTGAATTCATCACGATTTTTGACTTTTGAGGACCTAGATGAGAAGGTGGTATTTTAAAGTCAAAATGCTGGCCCTGTCTATTTTTTTAGAAAATTTTAAAAATTCCTCAATTCCATGAGCATATAGCCTCTAGCTTTAGGGGCCACTTGGGAGCCATTCCTCCCGGACCTGGACTGGCAAAATGGCCCCAAATCCTGATCAGATTTGAGTTTCAGAAGTTAGCTTGAAAGGAGGGTGCAGAATTCCCCACAGTCCTGGATCCTCAAAAAATAACCCTCGACAAATGTCAAGGGTTTATGACTCCAATGACTTGAGCAAGGGCGCGAGGTTGAGGCCCTTACTGCAAGTTAATCGTTTGTAGTTGTTGTTATTCCAATTCCTACAGCCGTCGCTGGTCTGTTTTAAGGAGCAGAAGGAGCGGTTTCCGGAGTCGTCGGAGTTGCTTCGGGGGTCGTTTCCGGAGTTGTCGGAGTCGCTTCGGGGGTCGTTGCCGGAGTTGTCGGAGTCGCTTCGGGGGTCGTTGCCGGGGTCTCTACAGCTTCGGGGGCTGTCTGGTCTACAGGAACTTCCTCTGTGGGGGTAGTCGTAGCAGGGGTTTCCGGTTCATTGGTATTGCAGGCTACAACAGAGGTGGATAAAGCGAGTAAAACAGCTAAACTTGCGATTTTGTTTTTCATTTGGGATATTTGGGAGTGAATGAATCAGCCATGACCAAGGACCCAGACTGCCTCAGTCGTTTCTACAAAATGAACAACTGCTAAGGAACCCAATCTAGGGCAGTTTTTCGGGGTGGTTTCTCCTGGACCTACCCAGGGAAAACTACCTTAAAATCTGCTAGTAGTATAGGATAGGGCATTTTTACGAAAAAAGTTACAAATTTTCATCTATCTTAAAAATTTTTTATAGATTCTTGAAGAAACCCTCCCAGATCCTGGGGTGGATTGACCCTGAAATCTTAGACCCTGGGGAGCAAGTCGGGGAAATCAGCCTGAGTTTGCACCAGGGTGCTAGTTGTTACAATCCAGGGAGAGAGTGGGTACGGATGGAGCCTATCCGTTGACTTCGGGACTGGGGAAGAGGTGCTTTTTATCTCAATTGAGGCAATTCAACAACTCCCCAAGGAGAGGGAAACCGGGGGAACCGGAGCGATCGCCCTCCTGAAATCAGAGTTCCCCAACTGCAAAAGACTTACAGACAAGCCGGTGCTAGGATGGGGGAGTCTCCGTGGAATCCACAAGACTAGGAACATCGGAATTCTCAACTCAATTGATCCAGGGATTCAATCCTCCCTGCCCCTGAGAAGGGAACCGATATAAATAGATCTATTAACAACAACAGCCTAATATTGGTTAAAGTTATGACAGTTGCGTTCAGACCCTCAAATGCTCCGAGAAAAATCAGGTCCCGTCCAACTTCGGCAGGCACATCCAGTAATAAAGTAACCTCGATCGCAACTCGCCAAAGAAAAGCGAAAGAAAACCTAGCGATCGCCTCCCCCACCCCTGCTCAAGTCACCCCTTTGCGATCGGCTCAATCCAGTCCCCGAGTCCGAGAAGGATTAACCCCTAACCCGAAGACAAGCGAATCCAGAAAGAACAAAGTAACGAGAAATCAGTCTACCTCAAATCCTTGGGCTATTCCCTTTTGGTTGCGATCGCTCGTGAAAGCACAAACCGTTTCATCCTTTGCCACCTTCCTCCTCGTCAGTGCCGCCTTATTCATCTATGGCAGCACTGTTTACTATCAGCAACAGTGGGGTAATTCCTTCCGAGAGTTGGAAAGTCTGCGCCGCCAAGAGCGAAAACTGACCACAACCAACGAAAGTTTAAAAACCCAATTTTCCAAACAAGCGGAAGAACCGGGAAGCGGTTTAGTAACCCCCAACTTAAAACAAATGATATTTTTAAAACCCACCCCAGTAGAACCCCCAGCAACAGAAGAAATAATCGGGGAAGAACCCCCAACTTCTGATACCCGACCCGTGGGATATTAACCTCCAAAAGTCCGGGATTAAACCCGACTCATGTCTGACCTAAACCGGGGAATATCGCCTGAATTAATTCTGGAAGAAAAGCCTTCAAATTCTCCAACCTGATTACACTGTACGAGCGGAATATGGCATCAAGGATTCCACACCCTGGGGGAAGTTTGCAGCGGAACTCTCATCCCCAAACCCAATCTAAACGCGCGAAAAAAAACAACCGGGGGACTGCTCGGAATAAGCGAGGAAAAGAGAGCGGTAAAAACTTGCTCTTACTGTTACCCCTGGCATTTTTATTATTAATTCTGGAGAATTTGAACAGTTCGCCGCGCATGAGGCGAGGTGTCCGCGCCCTGACGCGATTGGGAAATCCGCGCATGAGATTTGCGGTAGTCTGGGGGGTTTTAATGGCTGGAATGTTGGGATTGAGTGGGAATTTGTATCGATTGCAAATTGTGAACGGGCAGGACTTACAAGAACAAGCCCGACAGCAGCAAGATGTGAAATTGCAACCGTTTATTCCCCGACGGGCGATCGTCGATCGCAGTGGCAACGTTTTAGCTCTGGATCGCCCAGTTTATACCCTATATGCTCATCCCAAACTGTTTAAAATCTCTAAAGAAGAGATGGCAGTTACCCTTGCCCCAATTCTGAATCAAACCAGTGCGGAACTCTTTGGAAAATTTAATCAATCCGAAAGTGGAGTGGCGGTGGCGATCGGCATCTCGGAGGAAAATGCCGATCGCATCCGAGATATCTTCCTGGATGGACTGGAATTAGAGCAAAATAGCGCCCGCTACTATCCCCAGGAAAACTTAGCCGCAGATGTGGTGGGATATGTGGATACAGAAGGCAACGGTCAAGCCGGGATAGAAGCCAGCCACCAGCACCTACTCGCCCGGGAAGCCTCCTTAGAACTGGACCGTCGCTTATGGGGTTCGCTGATCCCCGACCCGGTACCGGCGGAATTTATGCGCCTGGACGATTTGCATTTGCAAATCACCCTAGATTCCCGGTTGCAACAAGCGGCAAGGGTCGCTTTAGAAAAACATCGGAAACAGTGGAATGCCAAACGGGGCACGGCGATCGTTATGGATGCCAAAACCGGAGAAATCTTAGCCCTAGTTTGCGACCCCTCCTACGACCCGAACCAATATTTTAAAGCCGATGTGGAGTTATTTAAAAACTGGGCGCTGACGGATTTATATGAACCGGGATCAACCTTTAAACCGATTACGGTGGCGATCGCCTTAGAAGCCGGTGCCATTGAACCCAACAGCGTCTTTTATGATGAAGGGCGGATTTATGTGGATGAATGGCCCATTTCTAACTCCGATGGGGCCGGTCGAGGCAATCTCACCGTGACCGAAATCATCCGCTATTCCAGTAATGTGGGGATGGTGCATATTATCGAACAGATGCGATCGCGGGTCTTTTACAGTTGGTTACAACGCCTAGGCATCGGGGACATCATCGGCGCAGACTTACCCTTTGAAACTGCCAGTCAACTGCGATCGCGAGCCGAATTTATGGCCTCCCCGGTTAATGCTGCCACCGCCTCCTTCGGCCAAGGTCTTTCCCTGACCCCCCTCCAACTGGTCCAAATTAACGGCGCTTTAGCCAATGAAGGCTATCTCGTCACCCCCCATGTCGTCCGGGGACTCTTTGATAGTCAAGGACGCCAGTATTGGGAACCGGACCTCCGTCCCAAGCGCCAAGTCTTTTCCCCCGCCACCACTCAAGCAGTCGTGGCGATGATGGAGGATGCCATCACTGACGGCACCGGCAGCGCCGCCCAAATTCCCGGATATCGAATTGCCGGAAAAACCGGGACCTCTCAAAAAGCATCCGATGATGGCACGGGTTACTCCGACTACGCCCGCATCGCCAGTTTTGTGGCCATTTTACCCGCCGATAATCCCCGCTATGTCGTCCTCGCCGCCGTGGATGAACCTGTAGGCGGCTATGGGGGAACCGTCGCTGCGCCCATTGTCAAAGAAATCATGGAATCCCTGATTCAAATTGAGGGTATCCCCCCTTCTTCACAGGTTGAAACCCCCGAGGTTGAGGAGTCTGGGGAGTAAAGTGGCGATACCCGGTAAAGTGGCAACACCAGGCGGGGGTTTAAACCCCCGCCTAACAGCTCAAGTCGGTTAAAAACCGACTGAAAGTCTTATCCAGTGGTGTTTTTAGTCGGTTTTTAACCGACTTGAGCTATTCAGCTAAAAGTTTTTAACCCCCAACGGTTGTTGCCACAGATAGAAGATTTCCGTTGAAACCGACTGAAAGTCTGATCCAGTGGTGTTTTCAGTCGGTTTCAACCGACTTAAGCTGTTAGACGGGGGATTTATCCCCCGTCGGGTGTTGCTGCGGGACAAAGGAAGACTAACCGCCCGATCGCTGGGAGAGTCTGACTTGAGCCCCTTGCATCTGTTCTAATAGTTGTTCGGCTGTGGTGGCGGGTTCTTTACAGGAGAGGCCCTCACAGACTAAGCCGATCGCCTCCGGGGGGAGGTCTGACTTATCCTCAAAAATGCAAGTAGGAAAATATTGAGCCATTAACCCGGGAATGCGACTGCCAGACGTGCGAACTAGGGTGTGATGACGATACCAATCCAAGGCACCAAACAGACTCGGACAGGCGGAAGGTGCGCGGTCCATAATGGCCCCAAAGGATTTGAGAGCATTAAAGGCGCGATCGAGATAGGTCAAGTCTTCGGTAAGCATAGATAACCGAATTAAAGAGGCGATCGCCACCCCATTAGCTGCCGGGGTCGCATTATCCGTATAACTGCGTTCCCGGACAATCAAATCACTACTGCTATCTTTCGCCGTATTAAAATATCCCCCCAATTCCACACTCCAGAGAAACTCATCAAACTCTTCCTGAACCTGAATTGCTTTTTCTAACCAATTGGAATCAGAAGCATGAACCTGTTTCATTTGTTCTAAATCCAATAAGGCTTTAATCAACAAAGCATAATCTTCCGATTGGGCGAGCACTGCGGCTTGACCCTCATAATTGAGGCGATGCAAACGACCTTGAACCCATTGATGCTCCAGAATAAAATTAGCGGCAGTGGTAGCTAAGGTGGCATATTCCCGATTGTCAAACACCACCGCTGCTCTTGCCAGTCCAGAAATCATCAAACTATTCCAAGCGACAATCATTTTCGGGTCAGTGACTGGAGGAATCCGACCAGGCCAATTGCGGGTTTTAGCTTCGTCATTGTTACAAGCCGGAGAAAAGGTTTGAACGGCTTCGGGTAAGGCCCCATAACGCACCTTAAATAGCTTGGTTAAAGCCGTTTCTACCGTGGAACTGAGGGTCTGGAGATTAGTCCGTTTTAAGACAATTTTTCCTTCAAAATTGCCCTCGGAAGTGAGGAAAAATTGTTGGTTGAGTGCGGTGAATTCTTCGGGTGTTAAGAGACTTTCTAATTCCTGATAGGTCCAAACATAAAATGCGCCTTCTTCTGGTTCTTTGTCCTGGGGAGTGATGAAACTATCAGCATCTTGGGCGGCGTAAAAATAGCCTTCCGGGGCAGTCATTTCTCGCTTAAGCCATTGGATTGTTCCAGCAACGGCCCATTCAAATCCCGGTTCTTGGATGCCTTCACTCCAGAGATTGGCTAAAAATTCGACAATCTGACCGTTATCATAAAGCATTTTTTCAAAGTGGGGGACCGTCCAGGTGGGATCGACGGTGTAGCGATGAAAACCACCGGCAACGGCGTCATAAATGCCACCAGAGGCGAGGTCAAAACCCCGTTGGGCGATCGCACTCCTCGGGTCATATTCCGATTCTCGGTCAAACCGAGTTGATTGCAGGACCAGTTGGGCATAAGGCATCATGGGAAAGCTCGGTCCATATTCCCGATGAGCAATCACCGTGACACTGGTTTCCAATCCTTTCCAGAGGAGTTCTTCGGGGAGGTCCTCGGTTCCTGGTAGGGTCGCTGCCTGTTGGAGATGACCCATAATTTCTTCTTTGAAGGCTTCGAGTTTGCCTTTTTCGAGGTCATAGTAGCGGCGAATGGCTTGCAGCAATTCTAGGAAACCAGGACGACCATAGCGGGGTTCCACGGGGAAGTAAGTTCCGCCATAAAAGGGTACAAGGTCATCGGGGGTGAGAAAAATATTCAAGGGCCAACCGCCTTGGCCGGTCATCATTTGCAAGGCTTGCATATAGATACTGTCGATATCGGGTCGTTCCTCGCGATCGACTTTAATCGGCAGAAAGTTGGCGTTCATATAGGAGGCGATCGCCTCACTGGAGAACGCTTCTCCTTCCATGACGGTACACCAGTGGCAACTGGAATACCCAATGGACAGAAAAATTGGTTTATTCTGTGCCTTGGCGGTTGCTAATGCTTCGTCACACCAGGGCCACCAATCGATCGGGTTCTCCGCGTGTTTCCGAAGATACAAACTTTGAGTCTCTGCCAAATGATTTGCCATAATAGGGTCCTTAGATTTATGGGTAGATAACTTTATGGAGGGAATCCTCAGCGGAAACCCGGGGAATATCGCTCAAAGGTTGAAGCGCCTTGGACTGGAAGCAATACCCCATCTAAGATATCAGATCCCCAGCAGTCTGTCGGAGGTTCAAACTTCTGCCTAAATGAATGTCTCTAAAATCACACTCATAGTGTGTAGATAGAAGTGTTCGCGCGTCCTAAGCTCAAAGAGTGAGCGTAAATCCTGAACTCCAAAAATTTGGCGATCGCGTGCGGATGCTGAGAAAATCACAAAATCTTTCTCAGGAACAGTTAGCCGAGCGATCAGGGCTGCATCGTAACTATATTGGCGGAATTGAGCGGGGCGAGAGAAACATGGCGCTGTTAAATATTTTGCGGTTAGCCAAGGCACTCGGAGTTACCCCCAGTGAACTGATGAAGGAGATTGAATGAATACTTCCCCGTATCATGAACTTCCGATCAGCGCTTGGGAAAACAAGACGAAAGAATTGATAGAACAACATCCCATCAATTCGCCGGAAATTTATGAAGTTGTCCTCAAAGTATGGGCGGAAATATTTGAATCAAACATCACCAGTGGAGGATATAGGATTGGAGTTGATTTTTTTCCACGTCCCCAGATAATGGGCTACTTTTTACATGAATTGATTCCTTTAGAATTTAGTCGTCGCTACCCTAATTTTTGGCGTCGTGAACAAAATGATGGAGAGAAGGATTTAGTCTATATTCCCGCTCCTCGATTTTCCATTGAAATCAAAACATCTTCAAGCGCTCGCAGCACTTACGGGAATCGAAGTTACGCACAGACTAGCACAACGGGCCGAACTGTAAAGAAAAAAGATAAATCAGGATATTATTTAGTCATTAACTTTCAAAAGTTCGACAAAAATATTACCCAAATCCAAAAACCTCAAATTACATTAGTCCGTTTTGGATGGATAGATGGGGACGATTGGAAAGGACAAGCGGCAGCCACGGGTCAGCAAGCCAAATTAAGTCCTGATGTTGAACGATATAAACTCTTAACATTACCCTTATAATTTAGTTATTTCTACAATTAAAATAAAGATAATTGAGCATTACATTCTGCTTTTTTACGGAGAAAATCTTCAATTCTGTTAGCGGCTATTTCGCAGTAATCTTCCCGCATCTCAAATCCAATAACTGGACGCCCTAAATCCAAAGCAACAAGTCCGGTAGTTCCTGAACCCATGAAGGGATCTAAAATGATTTCGTTGGGGTTAGATGATGCCTTAATAATTCTTTCAATAACCGCAATGGGGAATTGAGCCGGATGAGAGGTGCGTTCTTTTGATGACCGATTTTTTCCCGAGGTGACTTTGGGAAAATCCCAAACATCGGTCGGATTTTTTCCTTTTAAGTTGACTTTTATCTTACCATTCTTTTTTTGATTCGGATATTTCACATTAGGGTCCCTAACTTCATCAAGATTAAACGTATAATTTTCGGGGTTCTTAACGTACCAGAGAAACTTTTCATTACGGGGAGAAAAAAACTTGCTTCCGGCTACTCCCGCGCCATAGTGCCAAATAATTTCCTGGATAAGATAAAAGGGGACTCTATTCCATAGTAAATAGGGAATAGGAATCGCTTTGGCTCGATCTCGGATGGACAGATAGCCTAAGTTGAGCCAAAATGACCCACTGGGATAAGCAATCCGGTAAATTTCAGCAATCCACTGTTCACACCAGTCCAAATATTTATCTAGGGGAAGTTGCTTTTCATATTCTTTCCCAATATTATAAGGTGGACTGGTTAGGGTTAGATGAATGCTTTGGTCAGGAAGCAACGCAAACCCTTCTAAGCAGTCTCTATGATAAATTAAGCATTGATCAGTCTGAAAATAGGGCTTGCCTAACTGGTGAATCAAATTAGAGAGGAGGGTCATAAGTGTTTGGCTAAAATTTTATCCCTCTTATTGTGGCAGAAATTTAGAAATTCGGCAACAAATTAGATTTATATCGAGTCTCTATTATTTTCGTTTTAACTACTTAAGCTTTTTTATAGCCATCAACTATGGTTGAACTCATTATAAGCATTTATCCAAAAATTGTGAATACCGCAACAATCTATATAAAAGAAGAAATAGCAAGGGACGGAATTTTATGATATTATAAATTTGGTCAATTAACGCATTTTAAAGGGGAGAGAGAGCATGGGTCACTTGTTAAAGTGGCGGCATGAGTCTCCTCAAGCGTGGTTGATGAGTTTCTGGCCCTCTTGAGGTCTAAGTTCTCACGTTGAGAAGCGGCTGAGGTGCGATCGCTACTCAATTTGACCCCATCCCTTACCAAACCACCGAGGCAACTGCGTTGTCCCTCTTGTTGGATCTGTGCTGTAGTTACATAATCAAAATGACAGGCGGATAGAGGAAATTTTTCTCGTCAGACTGTGTAACTACACCACAAATTCAGCATAAGTTAATTAAAAGTCAGGGTTAAGGATTAAATACCTTTCATCCTTAAACCTGATTTATTGAGTGGTTTAAAATATAATCAAGACAAAATCCTAACGCTTATGCCTTCTAACAACCAATTGTCAAAATCAACAACCAATACCAACTCTAAGCGAGTCGCGCTCTATTGGGATTGTCAAAATGTCAAAATTAGTCCAGAACGAGCCGATTTTTTAGTAGAGTTTTCCGCAACCCAGGGAGATTTGGCGCTGTGTCATGCTTACTCTAATTGGCAACATGAAAGTCCCAATCATACCGAATATTTAACGGAACTGGGGTTTAATCGGGTTGATGTTCCTTCCGGTGACAGAAATAGTGTAGACCACAAGTTAATTGTCGATTCCGTCAATTATGCGGTGGAACCTGATTCGGCTGATATTTTTATTATTGTATCGGGGAATGGAGAGTTGACGAGTTTAGGTCAGGTTTTAAAAAGCCGGAAAAAGAAGGTCATTGTTTTTGTCCAACGGGGGGGATTTAGTCCTGACCTTCTGGAGGTGGCTGATGAATCTCATATTATCGAAAGTTTGGATGATATCCCCAGGTTGCCTGCTTTTCGCGACCCTGCTTTGCTGAATTTGGCTTTAATTCATCGGTCTTATGCCAATGAACATCCCGAGGTGGGTCAGAATAATGAAACCCTGGAGTTTTTAGGCGATTCGGTTCTCAATTTTTTAAGTACCCATTTTATTTACCGGCTTTATCCGGATTTGAATGAATCCCAATTGACTCGATTGCGATCGGCTTTAGTGGATGAAACTCAACTGGCTGATTTTGCCAATTATTTAGAGGTGGGTAAAAACATGAAGTTGGGGAAAGGTGCAATTAAAGATAAAGCTCGCAAAAATGATTCGTTGTTGAGTGATACCTTTGAAGCGATTATCGGGGCATATTTCTTGGACTCTGGGATTGATGCGGTCCGCAATTTTGTCGAACCTTTATTTGAATCGGCAGCGGAAGGTCTTCTAGATCGCAAGTTGACCGCTGAATCTAGTATTCTTTTAGATGCCAAAAATCGCTTTCAGGAATGGGTCCAAGGAAATCTCGGTCCGACTCAACCCAAATATGAAACGATCGCCCAATCGGGACCGGATCATGCACCAGATTTTACCGTGGAGGTGAAGGTGGGAAATCAAGTGTATGGAGTGGGTAAAGGACGGAGTAAAAAAGAAGCGGAAAAACGGGCGGCTGAGTTAGCCTTAAAACAGGTTGGCGCATTATAGTTTTGAACCTCGTTATCAGGCTAAGCGCCCCTACCAAGGGTTGAAACTGCGCGTCTTACGGTTTCATGTCGTTAGTCGGGTTTTAACCGACTTAAGCTATGAGGCAGCCAATCGATTAATCCCCCGCCAGGTGTTGCGACTTATTTATCACCTTAGACTGATAGAAAATGGCTGAAAATATGCTAGTAAAAGTTAAGAAAATCATCTTTTAATTTGTATGCGCGATCGCCACCAACCTATCGGTCCTAAACTCTCGGGTCACACCCCTTTAATTCAGTTGATTTTAGTCGGGGGAATCCTGCTGGGGATCACCCCACTGGCGACCGCTTTACCTCCTGCCTCGGATGTTCCCGAGGAAATTTTGCGAACTGAAATTATTACCCAAGGCCGATCGCCCGTTGATGGAACACCGCTGAGCCCGGCTGAATATGCCACATTGCTCGAAGATCCGGCATTTCAAGCGACGATCGCCCCCTACGATGGCAGTCCAACCACGGCGATCGGGCCCATCCCTCCCGGGCAGATCATGATTAATCGCTTACCCGTCAGAGAATTCCTCCGGGTGATTTTTCCGTTTTGAACGGACCATTTTAGTTTGATTGAACGAGAAGCCCCACGTCCATAATTTCAGATTTAGCGTGGGATGAATCGTTTTTCTTTACTTATGTTATAATAGCGTCTCGGATATTTAATTTACTCTAATGTTAAAGGTCGTCAAGGTAAGACTATATCCCAATAGAGAACAGAAGCAGTTGCTAGAGCAGTCCTTTGGCAATTGCCGTTTTCTGTGGAACTACTGTCTTGACTTGATGAATAAAACCTATAAGGAGACAGGTAAAGGATTGTCTGGGTATGAGGTTAAAAAGCAAATACCCTCACTCAAAAAAGAGTATGAATGGTTGAAGCTAACCTACTCCCAATGCCTACAGCAAGTCTGCCTCAATCTGGGTGTAGCCTTCAACAATTTCTTTGAAAGGAGAGCGGGTTATCCTAGCTTTAAGTCGAAGCATGGAAAACAATCTATCCAGTACCCTCAGAATGTTAAGGTGTTGGATGGTTCATTGAATCTCCCATCTATTGGAGAAGTAAACGCAATTATTCACCGTCCTATAAATGGGAAAGTAAAGACTGTTACTGTCTCCAAAAACCGTGGTGACCAATACTTTGCTTCAGTGTTATTTGAGGATGGTAAAGAAAAGTCTGAATCTAATGCTGAAGGCAAAGCAGTAGGTATAGACCTCGGGTTAACTCATTTTGCTATCACCTCTGATGGTTCAAAATTTGACAACCCTAGATGGCTAGATAAATACGAACGAAACTTAAAGTGCAAACAACAACAACTTTCTCGTAAGCCCCAAGGCTCAAATAACCGCCATAAGGCTAGAAAGAAAGTAGCTAGAGTTCACCATAAGATATCCCGATGTCGAGAAGATTTTCATCACAAGCTATCGCGTAGGATAGTTAACGAAAACCAAGTGATTGTGGTTGAAGATCTAGCAGTCAAGAACATGGTAAAAAACCGCAGTCTATCCAAGGCTATAAGTCAGGTAGGCTGGGGTCAATTTTGTACCATGCTCAAGTACAAGGCTGAACAAGAGGGCAAGGTTTATCAAGAGGTTGATAGGTTTTTCCCGAGTTCAAAAACTTGTCATGTCTGCAAAAACCAAGTTGGGAGTCTACCCCTGGACATAAGACATTGGACTTGTACCAACTGTGGGTCGAAACATGATCGGGATGTCAATGCAGCAATCAACCTCAGAGATGAGGGTCTACGAATATTGACCTCGGGAACCGGGGATAAAGCCTATCGCCAGACAGTAAGACGTAGTAATAGAGGACGAAAGAAATCTACTACTACGCTTGTCTCTGGGTAGGAAGCCCACGCTGTAATCTGAGATTCATCGCTGGGTAGTTCACTTTACAATCCTTAATATTTATGGTGTATTGATAGAACAGGACCGACCCATCACCTGAAGTAAAGAGTAGGTGCTTTTCATCAAAAGCATCAACCCTATCGGGTTCAATCCCTTGAACAAGCGTCAGTTCTGTAAAAGAGTTGCTCCCTCTAAAGGAGGCGATCGCCAGGGCATTAGGGAGCCGATGGGTGAGCCAACCAGCACCCTTGATCCCAGAGACCCAAAAATCTCTAGGATGAAGCCATCATCAACACCCCTACCCGAGGCGATCGCAATATCTAACCCCAAATCCGGTTCTCAAAAATCCCTGTTCTCTCTTAGCCTGCGTTTGGCACAGCCTGCGCGGCAGCGCTTAGGCAGGCTTCGTCCTGTGAGCCTCCACCCTTCAAGGTGCCGGTTTTTATAGACCTATCACAACCGGATTCCGTATAATCCTTGTGCCCTAACCCTCATCCAGGGTTAATCAACCGCACAGATATCGAAACCCATTCATGAACTGCATTTAGGCAACAAAACATGACCATAACAATCGCCCCGGATCAAGTCCATCAAATAGTTGGAAATCAACATCAAGACCCCTTTGAAATCCTCGGCGCTCATCCCATCCAGGACAACGGAAAAATCTCCCATTGGGCCGTCCGCGCCTACCTCCCCAACGCCGACAGCGTTTCCGTCATCGTCCCGGAACAGCGCCAAGAATATCCCATGCAGTCCGTGCATAACCCCCACTTCTTTGAATGCGTCATCGAAACCGCTGAACTCGCCAACTACCAATTCCGCATCAAAGAAGGCGACCATGAACGAGTCATCTACGACCCCTACGCCTTCCGGTCCCCCAAACTCACCGACCTCGACATCCACCTCTTCGCCGAAGGCAACCACCATCGCATCTACGAAAAACTCGGTGCACACACCCTAGAAGTCAACGGCGTTAAAGGCGTTTACTTTGCCGTCTGGGCCCCCAACGCCCGTAACATCTCCGTTCTCGGCGACTTCAACCACTGGGATGGACGCAAACATCAAATGGCTAAACGCGGTAACGGCGTCTGGGAACTCTTCATCCCGGACCTCGGAGTCGGCGAACATTACAAATATGAAATTAAAAACTCCGCCGGTCACATTTACGAAAAATCTGACCCCTACGGTTTCCAACAAGAACCCCGGCCCAAAACCGCCTCCATCGTCACCGACCTTGACACCTACGCCTGGACCGACCAAGACTGGATGGAAGAACGTCGCAACAGCGACCCCCTCACCAAACCCATCTCCGTCTACGAATGTCATTTAGGCTCCTGGCTCCATGCCTCCGCCTCCGAACCCGCCAAACTCCCCAACGGAGACACCGAACCCGTCGTCATCGTCTCCGAACTCAAACCCGGGGCCAGATTCCTCACCTACCGCGAACTCGCCGAGAAACTGATTCCCTACGTCAAAGAACTCGGCTACACCCACATTGAACTACTCCCCATCGCCGAACATCCCTTTGATGGGTCCTGGGGTTATCAAGTCACCGGCTACTACGCCCCCACCTCCCGTTTTGGCACCCCGGAAGACTTCATGTATTTTGTGGATTGCTGTCACAAAGAGGGAATTGGCGTCTTGGTAGACTGGGTTCCCGGACATTTCCCCAAAGATGGACATGGATTGGCCTTCTTTGATGGGACCCACCTCTACGAACACGCCGACCCCCGCAAAGGCGAACATAAGGAATGGGGAACCCTCGTCTTTAACTACAACCGCAACGAAGTCCGCAACTTCCTCGTTTCCAACGTCTTATTCTGGTTTGATAAATTCCACATTGACGGCATCCGCGTCGATGCCGTCGCCTCCATGTTGTATTTAGACTACTGCCGCAAAGATGGGGAATGGGTGACCAACCAATATGGCGGACGGGAAAACCTAGAAGCGGCAGACTTCCTGCGCCAAGCGAATCATCTGCTGTTTTCTTACTATCCCGGCGTGCTTTCCATTGCGGAAGAGTCTACCTCTTGGCCGATGGTCTCCTGGCCGACTTATGTGGGCGGATTAGGGTTTAACTTGAAATGGAACATGGGCTGGATGCACGATATGCTGGATTACTTCAGCATGGACCCCTGGTTCCGCCAGTTCCACCAGAACAACATCACCTTTAGTATGTGGTATCACCACAGCGAGAATTTCATGTTGGCCTTGTCCCATGATGAGGTGGTGCATGGTAAGAGCAACATCATCGGTAAAATGCCCGGGGACCGTTGGCAGAAATTAGCCAATGTCCGCTGTTTGTTTACCTATATGTTTGCTCACCCGGGCAAGAAAACCCTGTTTATGAGCATGGAATTCGGCCAATGGAGTGAGTGGAATGTCTGGGGCGATTTGGAGTGGGAACTGCTGCAATTTGAGCCACACCAACAACTCAAAACCTTCATGACCGACCTGAATCACTTATATTGTTCAACCCCTGAACTTTATACCCAAGATTTCGGACAAGAAGGGTTTGAATGGATTGATTGTTCCGACAATCGCCATAGTGTCGTGTCGTTTATCCGCTGGGATAAAAATAAAGAAGATTTTGTGGTCGTGGTTTGTAACTTCACCCCGCAACCGCACAGTCACTATCGCGTTGGGGTTCCGGTACATGGATTCTACAGCGAAATTTTTAACAGCGACTCCGGCAAATATGGCGGCAGCAACATGGGGAATCTAGGCGGTAAATGGGCCGATGAATGGTGGTTCCATAGTCATGCTTACTCAATGGATTTGTGCTTACCGCCGTTATCCGTGTTGGTGTTTAAGTTAGATAAAGAGAAGACGGAAGAAGCGCGTAAAGCCTGGATGTCTCAGACTTGAGGAGTGGCACCCGGCGGGTGGCAACACCCGGCGGGTGGCAACCCGCCGGGGGTTTTAACCCCGGCGGAGCAGCGGTGGCAACACCCGGCGGGGGTTCAAACCCCCGCCTAACAGCTCAAGTCGGTTAAAACCGACTAAAAACACCACGGGATAAGACTTGCAGTCGGTTTTAACCGACTTAAGCTATGAGGCGGGGGTTTGAACCCCCGCCGGATCAGCGGTTGGTCCTCAACCCAACCTCAACCACACTTTTCCGTCTTTCGCATCGCCCCTAACAGGGTAGAAACAAAGACACAGCGCTGTTTATTGCTGTTACTATTGCGAAGGCGAACAGTCACCCGTCCCAGGCGACCATTCGCGTGTCCCTTTGGATTAAATTGCATTCGCCACACTCCCGTTGAAGCGTATTTATAAAGAGTGGTTTTGCTCTCGTCAATTTTTACAAAAGAGTTGAAATTTTGCCAGTCCTGGGCTGTGGGAGTAGCAGAGGAGGGATGAACCGCCCATTGAGCCCTATCATTCATTTCTCGGAAACTGACTTGATAGATGTCTTTATTGGAAGTGGCTTGACTTTGTGCTTGACGTAGGGCCGAATAAATTTGATTTTGGCCGGAATTAAGGCGGAGAGTATTCACCCAATTCAGCCAGCTAGGAATGCCGATACCGGCTAGAATGGCGAGAATAAAAACAACGATTAAAACTTCAAGCAGTGTGAATCCGTTCGCCGGTGACGGGTGAAACCGATGTCTGATGTGAGAGGATAATTTCATCATTCAGCACCCTGAATTATTGTTTGAAAATAAAATAAATCCTCACGGGAGAAATTTCGAGGATTTTTAATATTTTTTTACAAACTTCAGGATGGATGTTTTAATTCAGCTAAGGATTACATTCTTCATCCGCTCCTTGGGTCATGGCTCCTAAGATAGTGCGAACAACAACACAACGCCTAGGGTTATTGTTCGCTCCCGCCACTTCGACGGTGAAGGGCAAACTGGCTGCATCTACATTCCCATCACCATTAAATGTAATTGAATCACTTCCCGTGGGAAGCTTCAGTTGAATCATTCCCTGTTCTAAGTTGCCATTTCCTAGTTTTTGGTCTGGTTTACCAGTTATTTGAATGGTAGGAACCTGATCGGGGGGATTTAAAAAAGTAACTTCTTGTGAAGAGCGGGTTTGCTTTGCAGTAGATTGAGCAGCCCTTAAAGCTTGAACTACTTGAGCTTGAGCCGTATTCACTCGCTGCCGGTTGATCACAGACAACCAGCTCGGTATCCCCATTGCTGCTAAGATACCGATAATAAAGACAACAACCAGGAGCTCTAAGAGGGTAAAACCGGATGTAGTAGTATTTTTAGAACGACTCTGTTTTTTCATGCCATTTCTCCCGAATCTAACCTCAGATTTTGTAGTGGCGGTAATGACTTTAGTCTGTTAACTTTATGGCTCAGAAGTGCTTGAGTCATTACCCGAAAGACCAAATACGCTTCTTCTCATCACTTGAGCTTGGAGAGCAGGTAGATAGGCATCGCTAGTAACTCCAAGCTTTCCATTTGCATTACCTCGGATAAAAATTAAGGCATCTTGAGCTTTTTTATCCTCGGGTTTTCTGATACAGGCATAAAACCCTAGATTTTTCTGGCCCAATTTACTCTGTGCCAACTGCGGGCTTGGGGTTAATTCATAATTATTATTAGGACACTGAGGATTTCGGTCTTCGTTATTAAGATCTACAAAATCTACTAAGACATCAAGAGCGGCGTGGCTAACAGTATGAGTCCCGGGTTGATAAGGCCAGTCGATAAATTTTTCAGGTTTAGGATCAATATACCCAGTAAACAGTGCAGGAGCGGCGGTATTAGATTGGAATTTATCAAGCTGATAGCGGGCAATCCGGGCTTTTCCGGTCCAGGTATTATTAGGGTTATGGGTGGTTAAGTAGTAAACCACTAAAGAATATGTCCTCCCGCCGATTCGCAAATCGTTGCAAGGATCATTTGGATTTTCAGAAGGCGCTTGACAATTCTCAGGTAAAGGCTCAAGCTTCCAAAATGCTAACACGGGAACACTACTTTCTGGAATCGTTAGGTAATTAAAAATCCCTCTACATTTGGGATCTGGTGAATTGGGGGGTGGTGAATTACCTTGGAAACATCGATTATCATAAATGTAGATGGCTTCGCGGAGTTCAGAGCTAATATAATCTATAGCTCTTTGCATTTCCTGCTGAGTTTCGCTCTGGGCGGTTTCTTGTTGGTCGGTCTTTAGCAAATCTACAACCAAAGCCAAGATGGTCGTGATAATAACGGTTACTATCATCATAGAAGCCAAAAGCTCTAACAAAGTAAACCCATCTTGGGAATGCTTAGGATGCGAAAGTCTCCACCGATTAAGTAATAATTGAAAAAGCTTTTTAGCCATTGTTATCCTGCCTAATTTAATAGGATTTTTTAGCAACTTAAAACGTTTACACCCCAGGTTATTCTACACATAAACTAGCGTTGAGAATGCAACCTGTATTATCACTATCGAGGGCAAAAATTTCGGTTTGAACCACAGCTAAAGGGTTAGTGTTTTGACTGCCTTGGCCCCCTGCTAGTTTCAATGCAGCTTGTTTAGTGTTTAAGGTTAGACCCCCTTGCTCCCTGCCTAATGCGGCATAGACCCGAACGGTCATCGTAAAACGCCCGGGAGGTCTGTTGCTATTGATACTCTGCCCTTGGCTGCGAACGCTTTGCACCAAAAAATCAGTCTCACAGTTGCCATCGACATCGACCTTCACCAACTCAGTGGGTCTAAGATTTTGGTTATCTTCTGGTGTTTTACCTGAACAAGATACGGGAGAACTCAGTTGATTGCGAATTGTCATATTGACCGTTTCAGGACTACCCGTCTCTACTCCCGGTAAATGAGCTTTGGTATAACCACTTTGAGCCACTAAGACTCGAATTCGGTCTATCTCTGCTTGGGCTAACTGCTGGGCTTGTTCTGCACGCCGATTTTGGACTCGCGTCGCTACCACAATTGCCAGAGGCGGAGCAATGCCGATTAATATGCTTGTCAGAAGTAGGATTCCCATCAAGCATTCAATTAAGGTCAACCCTTGCTCCTTTGATTTGGCCCTTTCTAATAGAAATAGCTGTAACCGCATCTTTACCTCCTTGTGTGATTGACTTAATTACATTCCGCACTGGGATCTACAAGGCCACCGTCTGCTGAAGCACACCTTAAGTTTTTGATGTAAGGGTCCTTGATATCCGGTTCATAATAGAACTCGCTACGGTTGCTGCCCATCGCCGTTAAACGTTCAGAAATTGGGGGAACTGGTGCCAGTTGTAGTCCCACATCATAACCCCAGTTCCGCAGTGGCGGGTAGTAATAGCGGATGGAAGTATTTGGGGGTGAGCTGGTTGCCGGTTCCCAGGTATCTTGGTCAAAAGGCCCAGTGGCATAGGTACTGAAGTTAAACTGGAGGAACGAGCCGGAAATCGACAGGGTGCGATTTTGCCATAGCTCCAGAGTTCGGGGGAAGTTGTGTAAACCCCCATAAGGCTGATTTTGACGAGAAGGAACAATCCCTTGAATCAGAATCGCGTTGTATTGATTATCAACCGGGGTCCCAATACACTTACGGTTATCAAATCTTGAACAATCTTGGTCAGTGAAAGTTTGATATTGTCCAGCACCTAGCTCAGGGGTACTTGTAGCATTCGCAAAAATTAGAGGGCTGCCATTGCGATTGATTTTAATGGGGTAGCGTCCTGGTGCAAGAGGCGTAGTAGGTTGCGCTCGAACGCCATTTTCTCGCAGAACAAAGGGAAGATCCGTTTGTACTTTGAGCCGGTTCATACCCATGTAGGAGGTGTACTCTGGCGTGCCCGCGCAACCATAAAGAGCGGGCACTCCTGTTGGATTACCGTGATTCGTTGGGTAATAGCGGAGCCCGTCTTCAATGCTGCCATCGCAGAAGTTACTCGAAAGCAGGGTAATTGCATCAGCAAAAATTTCACTGGGACGCCAGCGATCCTGTTTGTCTCCCGATTTTGCAAATTCGGCCTTAAAGGGACGATCGCGAGTATAAAAATCTCCCCAACCTGGCCGATCCAATGTATTTTCAAATTCTTCCAAATCATTCGTCGTGCCGTTGGTGCTGTGCAGGTTAAAGTCTCCCTGGATATAAACCGGGTTATCCGAAATAAAGGACAGACCCCGCGCCGGAGCATTAGCTGGAGCAGGACGACTTAAATCTCGGCCATTCTTGAGGCGGAACCCGTGAGGTCGTCGGGCTGGATCTGCATGATAATCTACAGGTTTGGGACTAATCCCATTAGCTGCCACCGCTGGATCTGTTTGTGGATTAGCGGGATTTGCCTTCATGCTAGTTTCAAGAGGAGTGCTACCAGCAGGGCGAGCAATCCCATCTTCCCGCACCGCATCTTCACGGAACGCATAGACAATCCCGCTGTTGGGTAACCACAAATTATTCGTTAGGCCATTCCCAGTTTTCAGCAGGTTGAGGTCAATGTCCAAAACCCGGACCCCCATCGCTTGGCGACCATCGTACATTCCTTTATCTAGGAAAGGTACGGGTTCGCTAGCACCGCCTGGTGCTTTAATTTCGTTTACGGTGGATAAACTCGTATTGAATTTTGTTCGAGGTACTTTCCAGGCGGTTAATGCCCGAGGCTTAATCAGGTCTGCGATCGCTGTGATGTCCGCATCGGTTACTTGGCTATAGGTTTGGCCTGAGTTAACGGTACCTGTGATGTAGGCATCCCGATTCCCAATAGTATCAGCGGCTGCATTGGGAGGTTCTCCATGATTCACTGTGGGAAAAATATAATGAAGTGCCGGAAATTTGGTCTGAGTGGCACACAGGGGCGCAAGATTGGCATAAGTGGGGGTTGCAGTAGCGGGAAATGAACAGGTATAACCAGTTCCATTGCTGCGATCGCGTTTTACTTGCTCTTTCAGATGAAGCCGCCAAGCTAATTGAGCTAGTTTTTTCTGGTCGGGAGTAGCACCGGATGCCTCAGCCGCTGCATCCAGTACCTGCAGATAAGCTTCTGCCGGTGCAGTTATGGTAGATGCAGGCACAGGAAGTGTAATATTCGGTGAGGCCGTATTAGTATTCCCACTGAACCAGATTTTGATCTGTTTAGTCGTTGCATTAACGGTTTCAAGCTGAACCACCCCTTTACCATTATTGTCAGCAGGATTAGCCTTGATATCCGAAAGTCGAGTCTCCAACGAGGTGAGATCGGCTGCTGCTGGGGCCGCATCTAGTTGTTTAATGTTGGAGGCTAACATTCCCACGGTACAAGCTGCTGAATCGATGTAGGAGCGATCGGCCAGACTACCATTTCCATTCTCAATCGCCCGACGCAGGTTAGAGAAGTTCCCCCACATCGTCATATTGGGATAAGGATGGATTTGCCCATCTTGTATAGCTGGAAACGCACCCTTAGGATCTCCAGCAAAATAGGCCAAATTCTTTAATGCTTTCTCCAACGGAGTATTATTCAACGGTTCTGCTGGTGGAGGTGTAAACTCCCATCCATTGGTTCCCCGTCCGGTGAAAAAGTTAATATTGGGGGCAGTTGAATCGATAGGATTTGAAAAGTCGGTACTGTTCTCAATCGTAATTTTTGTTCCGGGGTGAGCTGTCATTGCCATACAAGCCAGTGGCTCTTGGTCCTGAGCAACAGCACTCCCATCTGCAGCATGGTAAACCACCATACCTTGTACAGCAGCTAGATTATCTCTCAGCGTTTTGTATTGTAGTGACTCATGGCAGCGTGTACCCCAGCAGCTTGCAGCCGGGAAAAGTGGGTCAGGATCTGGATCAGTCGGCTTTTGCCAGCCGAAAGGATTGCCGAGTTCCAAGCGTTCCCCCACAATCAAGCGGAGACCTTCTGCATCAGCACGGCGTTCCCAGTACCCATCTAACCCCAGGGTTTGAAATCGAGTATCACCGTCATCAAGCGCTTCCTTCTTAGTCTTAGTTAAGTCCAGTTGTCCGACAATAGGCGTTCCCACTTCTCCAACCTCAGGGGGTTGAGGACCCAAACGGTCATCAGCCCGATAGCTATCATCGATGGAAGGCGACGCTTCTTTTTTGTGTTTAAGGCGTCCTTCTTTTAAGGGGCTATTATCCTCCCAGTTAGCAGAAGTAAACACCGGGTCGGGGTCGCCTGTGACTCCTCCTTCTACTCTTGTATGAATTCCTTCGGTAAATAGTCTATCCGGCTTGATCGCTATATTACTCGGTAAACCACTTTCAACTGAGTCGCTAGAAGGAGTCAGTTGTTCTGTTGTCGCAGAAGGATTGGTCGGATCATAAAGATTAAATATTGAGTTACCTGTTGCTGCATTCGTTGCCGTCAATCCAGCGAGAAACTGTCCTTTAAACGGGTAGCTTCGGTTTTTTGGATCGCTGCTATTATCAGCAACCGAAATATCCGAAGCGGTTTCATCATAAAGGCAGGAATTTGGAGAACTAATTAAGTACGCAGTAAAGTTATTAGCCGCAATAATATTACCTTGACTGTGCATTGCTCCATTCCATCGGAAGGTATCCCCTGGATGGATTTCGAGGTCGCTGTTAAACCAAGCCCCCCATTTGTTGCCTCGTTCGGCTTCTCTATCTTGTTCCAGTTCTAATGTGGTGATATTCCGTCGCCCACCCTCATTATTAATAACGACGACGTTAATTTGAAAATTCTTATAAAGAAAAGCTGTACTTTGTTGAGCCTCAAACCATCCCGCTTCAACGGCACTGGAATCGGCGGCACCGGCCACATTTTCGCATCCCGCTTTCAGTTTTGCTGGCCCAATCATCGGACCTGTGCGAACTTGGAGGCTATTCGCTCTTCCAGCTACTGCCGCTTCAGTAAGGTCTTCCAATGAAGCTTTGTCTTCGGGAGATTGCAATATAATTGAGTAAGCAACCCGGTTTCCTTGTTCGTCTTCATAAAACCAAGCATTATCTACACCGCCGCCATTGATATCAATCCGAGTTTCCCCGTTTAAATTAAATCGAGCGTCTTGGAGAAACTCCGCTAAGATATCTTGGCCAGGGACACCTCCTAAACGATATTCACTCCCTGTAAAGAGATACTCTAGCTTGGCTCTAGCGCGATCTAAAACTGGAGTAGCCGCATTATAAATCACCTGTTGTTGGCGCTGAATTGCTACCTGTTCAGTCCGCTGAAAGGTTCTAAATAATAACGAACCAATAACTAAAGTTACCACCAACACCAGTAAAACTGTAGTGGGCAACACAAAACCCCCCTGCACTCGCCGTCGATAACTGACGAAAGCCATGCGCAGAAAACGATAAGTATTTCGACTTGTTAGCTTTTGAGCAAATCGAGTGATTGCTTGCACGAGGCGTGTTAGCGCTTTTTGGATCTTGTGCTTTGTAGCCATAGCTGCTCCGTGGGTGCAGGTGCGATGAATAGAACTGGAAGGTGTTTTTTCTGTGGTCACTTAAAAATCTCGGAAGCGACCCTCCGTATATTTCCGGAGATTGTTCTCAAATCATTGTATTATCTAGTTTTTAGGTTACCCAGAGGGAGAAAAAAATCTATCATCCCTGGGTTAGAAAGTTTGTCAAGAGGGACCGAGGAAAGGGGTTTTGGGACCCCAAAAATGAAAAGAGGCGCGGCATTGCCGCGCCTCTTAATCGTACAGGTTCGTGAGGGCTGGAAATCTTAGTATTTGGACAGGTTGATTCCAGCTTCCTTGGCGTAAGCTTGCAACCCCTTGTTATTGAGGGTTTTGATAGCGGTAGTGGATAGGCGCAGTCTCACCCAGCGGTTTCCTTGGGGCCACCAGACTCGTTTCCATTGCAGGTTGGCTTCTTGCAGCTTATGGGTCCGGCGGTGGGAGTGGGAAACGGCCATTGCGTTATTCGCTTTTTTGCCGGTGAGTTGACATTTGCGGGACATGGTTTCTCCTTGGATAGTTGGGCTATGTTGAAACGCGATCTTCTATTGTACCGAGTTTTGGGTAAGGATGAAGCAACAACCGGCGGGGGTTCAAACCCCCGCCTCATAGCTAAAGTCGGTTAAAACCGACTGCAAGGCTGATACAGTGGTGTTTTTAGTCGGTTTTCAACCGACTTTAGCTGTTAGGCGGGGGTTTGAACCCCCGCCGGGTCTTGACTAAGAACCGGGGATAACGACTGAAGTCGTTACTAAGAACCGGGGATAACGCCTGAAGTCGTTACTACGAACGGGGGATAACGCCTTCAGGCGTTACTACGAACGGGGGAAGGCCCAAATATTGGCAGCAGTCGGTTTTAACCGACTTTAGCTATTAGGCGGGGGTTTTAACCCCCGCCGGTTGTTGCCTACTAGGACCGTTGTTCCGTTAAACGGGTCAGCAGACGATTGGACCGTTCCACGAAGGTAGTCATGCCTTCGGCATCAAAGCCTTTTTGCGCCATCAGTGCTAAATCATAGACATGGTGACAAATCATGTCCGCCAGTTCTGCGGAGGGGGATTTGCCTTCCCCTTGGATGATGCCGCTTTGGGAGAGTTCGGTCAGATGTTGAATCAGGGGATGCGCGGTGTTCACCAGCAAGATATGCTCGTCGGGGAATTTCGCGGATTCCTGGGAGACTAAGGCGTTCATATCCCGGAGGCGGCGCAGAAACTCGGGGAGGAGGACCATTGCCGGTGGGGTACCTTGGGGGTCCTCGGATTTGAGGGCCTCGGTGCGGATGGTCAGTTTGGGTTGGTTCAGCGCTTTCTCAAAGATTTCTTTGATTTGTTCGCTGCGGGTCTTGTTGGTACTGGGATCAACGATTTCTGCGGCTTTGTCTTGTTCGATGAGTTTGTCATCAATCTCCGCATCCACCCGGGAGAATTTGACTTCGGTATGTTCCCGTTCCAGGAAGCTGATGAAGTGGGGGTCAATGAAGGAGTCCATAAACAGAACTTCTAACCCCTGACTCTTGTGCAGTTGCACATAAGTGGCTTGCGCTACGGGGTCAGTACAGTAAAATGCCTGGTTCTCGTGGCGCGCTTTGTTGCGTTCTAAATACTCGTCTAGGGTGGTGTAAGAGGGACCCTCAGTTTTGCTGTCCGATGAGACTTGTTTCCAGGCGTCTCCTTCTTCCGCTTGCACTTCTACGGCAGGTTGGTCCGATTCGGCGGGTTTCAGGTCCGCTGTGGTGCGGTAGATGATGATATCTTCCAGTTGTTTTTTGAATTTATCATCGTTGAGGCAGCCGAATTTGACGAAGGTGCCGATATCTTGCCAGCTTCGGATATAGTCTTGGCGGTTGTTGTTGTACTGGTCTTTGAGTCGGTCCGCGACTTTTTTGGCGATGAAGTCTGCTATCTTGCGGACGGTTCGGTCCATCTGCAAGGCGCTACGGGAGACGTTCAGGGGAATGTCGGGACTGTCTAGGACGCCGCGCATGGGGAGGAGGAATTTGGGGATGATTTCCTCGCAGTGGTCCGAGACGAAGACTTGATTGCAGAACAGTTTGATTTGTCCTTTGGTGACATCGACATCGGGACGCAGTTTGGGGAAGTAGAGGATGCCTTTGACGAGGAAAGGATAGTCGGTGTTGAGGTGGACCCACAACAGGGGTTCTTCTTGGAAGGGGTAGAGGTAGCGGTAGAAGTCGAGGTAATCTTCGTCGGTGAGGCTGCTGGGAGATTCGCGCCACAGGGCTTTTTGCCGGTTGATTTGTTCGCCATCCATTTTGATGGGAACTGGCATAAAGTCACAGTAAGTTTTGACGAGTTGCTTGATGCGAGAGGTTTCGGCGTATTCTTTTTCTTCGTCCTGGAGGGTGAGGGTGATGGTGGTGCCGTGGGTGGTTCGGCTGGAGTCTTCGAGTTTGAAGGAGGGGGACCCATCACAACTCCAATGGACGGCTTGGGCTCCTTCTTTGTAGGAGAGGGTGTCGATTTCGACGGTTTTGGCGACCATGAAGGCGGAGTAAAAGCCGAGTCCAAAGTGACCGATGATTTGGCGATCGCTGGCGGATTGATATTTACTGATGAATTCTTCGGCGCTGGAAAAGGCGACTTGGTTGATGTATTGTTTAACTTCGTCGGCGGTCATGCCGATGCCGGTGTCGGTGATGGAGAGGGTGTTTTTTTCGGCATCAACGGCGATGGTAATTTCGGGGTTGCTGGTGTCGCCGCTAAATTCTCCGGCGTAGGAGACCATTTTGAGTTTTTCAATGGCATCGACGGCGTTGGAGACGAGTTCCCGCAAGAAGATTTCATGGTCGGAGTATAGAGACTTCTTGATAATGGGAAAGATATTCTCGGTATGGATCGTGATTTGGCCTTGTTCCAGTACGGTCATAGTGTTCTCAGTTTAAGGGTAAAGTTTAGTTCAGTCTTGATTTTGGGCGATCGCGCGGTGGTTGCAGATCAGGGGAACCCCCCGCAAAGGATTCGGATCTCCCTACTTTTGGCAGAGGAGGAGCAGCAACAACCGGCGGGGGATAAATCCCCCGCCTAACAGCTGAAGTCGGTTGAAACCGACTGAAAACACCACTGTATCAGGCTTGCAGTCGTCTTTAGACGACTTTAGCTATGAGGCCGCCAATCGATTTATCCCCCGCCGGTTGTTGCAACTCAGCGATCGCCTGGGGTGGAGAGGGGACTGAGTTCGTCGAGATTGACCGAAGAAAGGCGATCGAGGATATATTGCTGTTGCGCGGCATCAAATACTTTGTAAAATTTCTGGGAATTGGCGTTTTTGATGTCTCCACTCACGGTTGCTTTCCAACTTTCGCGATCGCGAATCAAGTCCTGAGACGCCTGCCGGTAATCTTCCAACATAGTCTCGGTGAACTCCACGCCAATAAAGGTACAGACTTGTTGGATAACCGCTTTGGGGTCTTCGACGAGATGTTCATACCGGACCAAGAAATGATTCGGTTTGTGGAGATGGCGGCGAGTGATTTCGATATCACCAATCCAGCGATCGATGCAAACATCAATGTTTTGATACTCCTTCCCCCAAATTTTAGGATTTTTGTGACCCACCTCATATAACGAAGCTACTACATCTGAGCCATTTCGGATAATATGCAAGAGCTTCGACTCAGGCACAAACTTTTCAATATAATCAATAGAGTGCAAGTGTTCAGGAGTTTTTTCTAAAACAATAGTTTTCCCATTTCCCCGAGTGATTTGATATAATTTTTGGATAAAAAACTGACTATATTGCCCAATCAAAGGAAGCTTAGGTAGTTGATTGCTTATATCAGGATAGCCAACTTCACTAAAAAAATTTTTCAGGTGAGAATGCAGTCGCGGAGAAATCAATCCAAATTTATGCCTTTTAGATTGTTGTTCCGGAACTGCATAGAGAAAAAATTTCGATTCAGGGAAGGATTGGATTTGGGAGTTAGCGGCTAAGATACTCTGCAACAAGGTAGTTCCTGACCTGGCACAACCCACTAAGAAAACCACTGAATTTTTATATTTCATAGCTGTCTAGGCTTGATTATTTGTACTCAATTTAATTTGTTTAAGGGAAGCCTGCAAGGCTTTAAATCCTTCATTGGTAAAAATTAATCCCAGGATAATTTTTAGGGAAACAATCCAAATCATTTTATTTTTCAGAAACCCAGGTTGGTTTTTCAACGCAATCCAAAGAAATCTAGCCGCCATCATACTATCTTGGCGATTTTTACCATATTGCAACGCATCGAACGTCAAGAACTTATAGCGATTGCCAATAATTTTTGGTCTAAGCTTTTTAATTTTTTCCGGAGCATTCGCCAGACATTTTTCGATAACTTGGTTATATCCTTGCTCTTGCCTTTTTAGATAAGAAGACCAGGAATTTGCCGATTGTCTATAAAAAACCTGCGATGAAGGGACGACAACAAACTGATACTGTGCAGCTAATCTGAGCCACATTTCCCAATCTTGTCCTCCCACTAAGGATTCATCAAACGGACCCACACTCAACAGTGCCTCTCTACGAATCAAAGGATTAGAACCACTGCCAATAAAGTCACCGAGTAAAAGTCGTTCATAGACATCTTTAGTAAATTTAAAATGCTGACCCCCCGGTAACCGTTCGCCGGATTCATTGATAAAATCCGTCCAACTATAGGCGACTGCGGCATCAGGATTGTCTTGGAGTGCTTGCAGTTGCCGTTCTAACTTATCAGGCGTCCATAAATCATCTGCATCCAGAAAGGATAAATATTCACCCCTAGCCTTGTCAATTCCTCGATTTCGGCTTTTTTGCGGGCCAGAATTGGGATAAGAAAAAACTTGAACCCGCGCATCATCGAAGCTGGAAACCACCTCTAGGGTTCCATCGGTAGACCCATCATTAATTACAATCAACTCCAGGTCTCGAAAGGTCTGATTCAAAACCGAAATGATGGTTCCCTTAATAAATTTTTCCGCATTATAAGCGGGAATAATCACAGAAATAGTTGGCATTTTATTCCCCTTATTTCTTTTTATCATTTTCTATTTTACCACTTCGTTCCTGGTTGAGCCAAACCATAGAACTCATCAAACTTCCCCGATAAAACTCCATTTCAAAGGCTGGAATTAGCTCCTGTTTGAGCTTGTCTCCATACTTGAGGCGGTGCTTCACCATGCGGCGCAGATTCCCCAAAATTGTCCTCACCCAAATTACTGGCTTTTCCCTTGTCCTAGCATTAATCATCCGTAACTGACAAGTAGCTAACCCACAGGCCTGGGCTAAGGATAACAAATAATCGCGTTCGAGTCGCCAATGGGGAATTTGATGATTGATATGCATGGCAGGATTGTACCAAATTTCCCACCCAGATTTGTGCAGATATAGCAACGGTGCATAATCATCGCCGCGTGCTAAGGCATCTCCTTGATTTCCCACCACTTTAGGAGTCTTGGGGACCGCTTCTCTCCATGCTTGTTTGCGCACGACTAATCCGGCACCGGGAGGTAATCGCAAGTTATCGGGGTCAAAAAGGAAAGGTTTAGAACCATGTTCACGAATCGCTAAAAATGCGGCGATTTTTTTGAAGTTTTCCGGCGGTTCTACTTCAAACTCTCCATGAATTTGGCCGCTGAATGCGCCCGATTTGGGATGGGTTTTCCCAAACTCATGAGCAGCGGCTATCCAGTCTGGGGCGGGGATGTTATCATCATCTAAAAAGGCCACATAAGTTCCGTTGGCTTCTTGGATGGCTCGTTCTCTGGCAAAGGCCAGTCCTTGTTGTCCTTCAAAGTAGTAGGTTAGGGGAAAATCTTCCGGCCAGTTGCTTTGGTAATCTTTAATCACTTGAGCCGTTTCGTCGCTGCTGTTGTTATCAATTATGATAACTTCCCACCGGATTTTCTCTGGATTGATTTGATGGCGGAGTGCCTCTAAAACTTGGGGTAAGCGAGGCGCTCCGTTATAGGTTGGAATGGCTACGGTCAAGTTGAATAAACTGTTATTCATGTTGGTAACATCCCCGAATCCAAGATTTAATGGGGTAATTTTGTTCAAAAATTTTGTTGCTCTTTGACAGCTAAGGACGCATTTTTAGGCAATTCTTGCTGAGTGCTTTTATCCCGCTTCAAATAGCCGTTCCGCCACAGATAGAAAAAACTGTTCAAACTACTGAGCAACAACTCCCGTTCGCAAGCGGCGATCGCATCGGGTGTTTCAATCCCATATTTCCAAATGTGCCGAATCAGTTTCTTCAAGTCGTTGGCGAAATACCCGCAGGTAAAAAACGGCCTGAATATCGGTTTAACCCTCACCATCCGCGTCACATACCGACCTAAACCAATCCCGCGAAAGAAGGGAATTAAATACTCCATTTCCAAGCGGTGACGGGGGATTTTATGGACAATTTGCATCGCCGGATTATACCAAATTTCCCAATCTTGCATTTGAATATAGGAGAGGGCCTCGATATCTTCTCCAGTGAGCATACTCCCGGGAGTTCTGCCACTGAGAATGCAGTGTTCTGGAACGCTGTCCCGCCAGACTTGAGTTCGGACCACCAATCCGGCAGAGGGCGGCAACAGGTTCTTATCCTTCTTATAAAGTAACGGTTTTGAACCCCGTTGGGTAATCGCTAAAAAAGGTATCAACCGCTTAAAATTCGGCGGCGGTTCACTTTCAAACTCCGGAGAACTTAAACTCCCATAAGCCCCGGCTTTCGGATGTTCTTGGGCAAATTTGTAGGCAGCGGATACCCAATCTTTGGCCGGGATATTATCATCATCCAAAAACCCAATTAATGGACTGTTCACCTCTTTTACCGCCCGGTGACGGGCATGAGCCGCCCCTTGTCGAGGTTCAAAACAATACTGTAGAGGTGCAATTCCCTGAAATTTGTTTTGATAGTCTCTAACGATTTGAGCCGTGTTATCGGTACTGTTGTTATCCACTAACAGAATTTCCCAAGAAAAATCTTCGGTGTTGACTTGAGCCAAAAGTGCATCTAACACTTCAGGAAATCGCGTTCCCCCGTTATAAGTGCAAATCACGACTGTTAGATCGACGCCCATATTTTCGATCCTCTCTTTCGGTTAAAATATTAATTTTTATCTGAGAGTTTTATGAAATCCTCTTATTTTGGATCGGAATTACCTCCTCAATGACTTGACTGATTTGCTATCGTGGAATTCCCTCATTTTGAGCGATTCCGGTGGTTCAGATATCCAGATTCCCGAGGTTCCTGTAACCGGAACCGGGGGTTGGGTATCAAATACCTATTAAGTGGGTTTTGAGTCCGGGTAAATTGTATCCCCTGCCACCATTGGCCGATGAATTCTCATCAAGCAAGTGGCGAGGGGATTTCCAATTTTTCGGTGAATGGTCCGGTTGCAGGGTCTTACCCCCTATCCTGGATCGTACCCCAATTGGGTCAGAGAATTGACTCCTTCCCCTACATTGTTCTAGGGAATCCTCTCCCCCTTAACATCGATCGCCTCATCCACAAATAGACTCCGTATCGGTTCAGTCTTCACCTCTTCCACGGATTCTTCAATCGGTTCTGGCGGTTCAGACACGGGGATCACGGGCTTTTCTTCTTCCCGGGGAACGGGCGGTTTGGTATCAAACACCAATTTTGTCGGCCCTCGGTCAATATAAATCGTATCCCCCGCCACAAATTTACCCTCTAATAACAGCGTGGCGATCGGGTTTTCCAACTCCCGTTGAATCGCCCGCTTGAGGGGCCTTGCCCCATAAACCGGATCGTATCCAACTTCGGTGACATAATCCAACGCCTCCTCCATCAGATGCAGGGAGATTTTTTGCTCTGCCAACAGCTTATCCAACCGCTTGACTTGAATCTTGACAATTCCGCTCAATTGCGATCGCGTCAAAGCATGGAACAAAATAATCTCATCCACCCGGTTCAAAAACTCCGGACGAAAATGCTTCCGCAGGGCCATCATCACCCGTTTGCGCATTTCCTCATAGCGCGTATCATCCCCCGCCAAATCCAAAATGTGGTCACTGCCGATATTGCTCGTCATCACGATGACTGTATTTCTAAAATCCACCAACCGCCCTTGGGAGTCAGTGATTCGACCGTCATCGAGCACTTGCAACAAAATATTAAACACATCGGGATGAGCCTTTTCCACCTCATCCAACAACACCACCGAATAAGGATTCCGGCGCACCACTTCCGAGAGTTGGCCCCCTTCGTCATAACCGACATATCCCGGAGGCGCACCGACTAACCGAGAAACCGAGTGTTTCTCCATGTACTCGGACATATCCAGACGCACCAGGGACTCCTCGGTGTCAAACAACACCTGAGACAGAGCCCTCGCCAGTTCCGTTTTCCCAACCCCAGTGGGTCCCATGAACAGGAACGACCCGATCGGGCGTCCAGGGTCCTTCATCCCCGCCCTTGCCCGCCGAATGGCTGCTGAAACCGCTGAAACCGCTTCTTGTTGTCCAATCACACGCTGATGGAGGAATGATTCCATTTGCAGCAATTTTTGCCGTTCCGATTCCAAGAGGCGGTTAATGGGAATCCCTGTCCATTTGGCAACAATTTCGGCAATATCCGCTTCGGTGACTTGTTCGCGCAGTAAAGTAGAGCCACTGGCTTGTAATTTCAGCAGTTCGGCTTCCTTGGCTTCGCGATCGCGCTGTAACACCTCCAACTTGCCATATTTCAACTGTGCCGCCTTGTTCAAGTCATAGTTGCGTTCGGCCTTTTCAATCTCCACCCGCAACCCATCTTCCTGTTCCTTGAGGGCATTAATAGCATTGAGCAAATCCTTCTCCATCTGCCATTGATTGCTCAGTTGCTGCTGTTTCCCCGTCAGGGTGCCAATCTCCTGGGTAATCCGGCCTAAGCGTTCCTGAGAAGCGCGATAGGCACTGGTTCCCACGACCCCTGCACCTTCCCCTTCCAAGGAGAGTTTTTCCATTTCTAACTGCATCAACCGGCGATCTGCCGCTTCTAATTCCGTGGGTTTGGAGGTAATCTCCATTTTCAGCTTGGCGGCAGCTTCATCTACCAAGTCGATCGCCTTATCCGGCAAAAAGCGATCGCTGATATACCGATTCGATAAACTCGCCGCTGCCACCAATGCTGCATCCAGGATTTTTACCCCATGATGCACCTCATAACGTTCCTTCAACCCCCGCAAAATGGAAATCGTATCATCCACCGTGGGTTGATCCACCATCACCTGCTGGAAGCGCCGTTCTAAAGCCGCATCTTTTTCAATATATTTGCGATATTCATCCAGGGTACTCGCCCCAATACAGCGCAATTCCCCCCGGGCTAACATCGGTTTAAGCAGATTTCCCGCATCCATCGTCCCTTGTCCTGCACCCGTTCCGACCACGGTATGCAATTCATCGATAAACAGGACAATTTGACCATCGGAGTCGATGACTTCCCGCAGAACCGCCCGCAGTCGGGCCTCAAATTCCCCGCGAAACTTGGCCCCAGCAATCAGACTGCCCATATCCAGGGAAATCAGTTGCCGATTTTTCAGGGATTCGGGGACATCGCCATTCACAATCCGTTGGGCCAAAGCCTCAGCAATGGCAGTTTTACCCACCCCCGGTTCTCCGATTAACACGGGATTATTTTTGGTCCGGCGCGAGAGGACCTGAATCACTCGGCGAATTTCTTCATCTCGGCCAATTACCGGGTCAAGTTTGCCTTGTTTGGCCTGTTCGGTGAGGTCCCTACCATAGCGTTCTAAGGCTGCATATTCGTTTTCTGGACTTTGGTCCTTGACTTTGGCACTTCCTCGAATTTCTTTAATAGCCAAATCCAGTTGTTGTTGCTCAAACGGGGTGCGGGCATCCACCGTAGAGGCTTTCAGGGCGCGACGTCCGAGGCGATCGTCCTCGGCAAAGGCCAGTAAAATATGCTCGATGGAGATAAACTCATCTTCGAGATTTTGCCTTGCGGTTTCGGCTTTATCTAATAACTGATCTAACCCGCGACCGAGGTAAAGTTGGCTGGTATTGCCGACTTTAGCTTGACGCGAGGCAAAGGTACTAATTTGTTGTATGAGTTTCTCTGGGAGGATTCCGGCTTTGCTGAGGATCCGCTGGGCGAGTCCTTCCGGTTGTTCTAAAAGGGCGATCGCTAAATGTTCGACTTCGAGTTGCTGATGTTTGTAGCGACGGGCGACATCTTGGGACTTGACAATCCCTTCCCAAGCGCGGTCTGTAAATTTGCTGGCGTCAGTAGGCTGCATCTTTTAAGTGCTGTTTGCCTCCAAAGGTAGTCTTTAATTTAAAAAGTTAACCGGGTTTAAATAATATCCGGACTCTATAGCTATGGTATCTTATCGGAGTTTTTCGCTGCGGTCACCGTTCCGAGGAATGAGGAATGGAGAAGATTCTGTGCGGGTTCTTAGTTTGTAGTAACGACTTTAGTCGTTCTCTTCGTTCGTAGTTGCAACAACCGGCGGGGGATAAATCCCCCGCCTAACAGCTAAAGTAGTTGCAACAACCGGCGGGGGTTAAATCCCCCGCCTAACAGCTCAAGTCGGTTGAAACCGACTGAAAACACCACTGTATCAGGCTTGCAGTCGTCTTTAGACGACTTTAGCTATGAGGCGGGGGTTTTAACCCCCGCCGGTTGTTGCAACTACGAACATCGGAAACGACTGAAGTCGTTACTACGAACGAAGAGAACGACTGAAGTCATTACTACGAACATCGGAAACGACTTCAGTCGTTACTACGAACATCGGAAACGACTTCAGTCGTTACTACGAACATCGGAAACTGAAGGGGTTGATTAGGCAGCTTTGGTTTGAATCAGTTCGATTTTATAACCATTGGGGTCTTCCACGAAGGCGATCACCGTGGAACCATGTTTCATGGGACCCGGTTCCCGGGTGACTTTGCCGCCTTGGGCTTTAATGCGATCGCAGGTGGCGTAAATGTCATCGACGCCTAGGGCAATATGACCATACCCGGTCCCAATATCATAATGGTCCGTATCCCAGTTGTAAGTCAGTTCGATCGCCGCTTCTTCCGATTCATCGCGATACCCCACGAATGCCAAGGTGAATTTTCCCCCGGGATAGTCTTTTTGCCGCAATAGCTTCATGTTGAGAACGTTGCAGTAAAAATCTAGGGATTTTTCCAGGTTGCCGACTCGCAACATCGTGTGTAAAATTCTCATGCTTTCTCCAAGTTTCCTGACTTTCTCTTATTGTAAGGGGCGCTTGAGTGACGGTCCGAAACGAGTTGGCATTCTCTGGGGGTAAGGGTTTGCTGATTTAGATAGAGGGGATGAGGGCCTCAGTTCCGGATCCGGAAACTTTATTAAATCTGCGCCTCAATCCCGAAGTTGGCTGTATCGTAAAACGTTGAGGCAATGATTTGCTTTTCGGGTTTGACGGTGAGGCCCCACTCAAAAACTCACCGAGGTTCAGCCCAAAGATATCTGAAATTTCAGGAAAGACTGAAACATGAACGGAATTGACAGCACAGCAATTGAAGTGATTCGCGCCCGGGAAATCCTCGACTCTCGGGGACGTCCCACGGTGGAAGCGGAAGTCTATTTAGCCAATGGTGCAATGGGTTTAGCCCAGGTCCCCAGTGGCGCTTCGACGGGCAGTTTTGAGGCCCACGAACTCCGGGATGGAGATAAGAAGCGTTACGGTGGCAAAGGAGTGGCGAAGGCGGTTGAGAATGTCGAAAATAAAATCGCCCCCAGTTTGGCGGAAATGGATGCCCTGGATCAAGGGGCGATCGACTATGCGATGATTAAGTTAGATGGTTCCCCCAATAAGTCTAATTTGGGCGCGAATGCCATTCTCGGCGTTTCCCTAGCAACGGCTAAGGCAGGAGCAAATGCCCTCCAGATTCCCCTTTATCGCTATCTAGGCGGCCCTCTGGCGAATTTGTTGCCGGTACCTTTGATGAATGTGATTAATGGCGGTGCTCACGCGGCCAATAATGTGGATTTTCAGGAGTTTATGATTGTCCCTTCCGGGGCCTCTTCGTTTAAGGAAGCCCTGCGCTGGGGTGCAGAAGTATTTGCCTCTCTCAGCAGTGTTTTGGATGAGAAGGGATTGCTGACTGGGGTTGGCGATGAAGGTGGGTTTGCGCCTAATTTAGAGTCGAATCAAGCGGCTTTAGAAATCTTGATGTTGGCGATTAAAAAGGCTGGATACAAACCCGGGGAAGAAGTTTCTCTGGCAATGGATGTAGCTGCCAGTGAGTTCTACAAAGATGGGAAATATGTTTATGAGGGCAGTGCTCATGAACCCAGCGAGTTAATCGATTATTTGGCGAAGTTAGTCGATGAATATCCGATTGTTTCCATTGAGGATGGATTGCATGAGGATGATTGGGAAAACTGGAAATTATTGACCGATAAATTGGGCGATCGCGTCCAATTAGTCGGGGATGATTTGTTTGTAACCAATCACACTCGCCTGAAACGCGGAATCGAAATGGGGGCCGGAAATGCGATTTTGATTAAGCTTAATCAAATTGGCACGTTAACGGAAACTTTGGAAACCATTGATATGGCAACTCGCAATGGTTTCCGGTCCATGATTTCCCACCGTTCCGGGGAAACGGAAGATACCACGATCGCGGATTTAGCAGTGGCAACAAGGGCGGGTCAAATTAAAACGGGTTCTCTGTGTCGTAGCGAACGGGTGGCGAAATACAACCGTTTGTTACGGATTGAGGATGAGTTAGGCGATCGGGCGGTGTATGCAGGAACTGTGGGATTAGGACCAAAGGGTTCTAAGTAATCGTTAAAACAACAAACCCCTGGGTTTTTAATCGAGGGTTTTGTTGGTAGTGTCGCCAGCAGTTTGATTGTTTTAAATTGAGCCATGAAACGGGGGTTTGTCACTCCCGTTTATTTTTTGAAATTGCCTTTTATTGCTGGATATCTTTGACTTGCAAAGACAGTTGACCTCGGCCTAGCATCTCTAAGAGTTCGCTAACACTATGACCTTGCTCTTGGGCGATCGCCACTACCCCTTCCCAACCCGTTTCTGTGACGGTGAGTTTGCGGGTTTTCTTCTGTTCTCCCCATTTTTGCGGACGACCCTCATGGTAAGTCAAATTTTTTAGAGAATTGGGATGCAATTCTTTTTTCTCGTTCATGGCAATTGGGTTACCTTGGCAATAGTATCGGATTTTTAATCGGGATGAGGACTCGATTAAAAATGTAGAGGCGATTCGTGAATCGCCTCTACATTATAGGGTCTGTCTTCCCAAAATGCTTAAGTTGTGTATCTGTACTTCATGAGTCCAGGAACAGCTATAGATAGCGCGTCTTGGTGAAAGAATCCCATTAGCCCTTTTGCTTTAATTCCTAGGGATAAAAACCGAGTTCGGGCAATCCGAGAGTTTCATCCCAACCCATCATAATGTTCAGACATTGAATGGCTTGACCCGCTTGACCTTTGAGGAGGTTATCAATGGCAGAAATCACGATCGCGCGATCGGTCCGTTGGTCAATTTCTACCCCGAGGTAACACATATTACTGTTCATCGCCCACTTGGTTTGAGGGAAGACTCCCGCAGGGAGGACCCGCACCCAAGGACTATTGCGATAAAATGCGGTGTAAATGGTGACCAAATCTTCCCGGACGAGACCGGGATCCCGCAAGGTAGCATAGACGGTAGAGAGAATTCCCCGGACCATCGGCATTAGGTGGGGGGTGAACTGGACGAGGATATCCTGTCCGGCGAGATCGCTACCAATAGACTCGATTTCTGGGGTGTGGCGATGACGCGCTACCCCATAAGCACAGACGGAGTTATCCGCTTCGGCGAGGAGGAGATTGGTTTTCGCTTGGCGTCCAGCACCGGAAATGCCTGATTTAGCGTCAATGATGGCGCTATTGGGGACAATCATGCCTTGTTTAAGCAGGGGGGCCAAGGCGAGAATGCTGGCGGTGGGATAGCAACCGGGACAGCCGACGAGTTGGGCATCCTTGATGCGATCGCGATATAATTCCGGCAAGCCATAGACAGCCACCGCAGCGGTTTCAGCATCCGCGCGATCGCCACCGTACCAATTTTTATAGGTTTCTAAATTACTAAATCGATAATCGGCAGAGAGGTCGAGAACCTTGCAGCCTTTTTCCAGTAACCGGGGGGCCATTTGGTAGGCTAACCCATTGGGCAAGGAGAGAAAGACCACTTGACAGCGATCGGCGATCGTGTCAACATCCACTGACTCAATGATCAGGTCAGTGGCATGAGAAAGATGGGGATACAGATCGGAAAAGGGTTTACCCGCACTGCTATCCCCACCTAAGTACACTAAATCCAGTTGGGGATGATCTCTAATCAGTCGAACGAGTTGGACGCCACCATATCCTGATGCCCCAACAATACCAACCCGGATAGTTTCTAATTCACCCATCACCTTAATCCACTCCAAATATAGAGATCTTGATCGCTCTAGCTGTTGCATTCTAGTACCAAACGGTAAAAGCGATCGTACAAATCCCTACAGCTTTTCCACTTTCCAGTGAGGATACCTGTTGCCCTGACTCAAAAGGAGGTGAAACCCGTTTTCATCCTGAATATTTTCCGGGTGAATCGGCAAAAATTCCCATTCGGAAAATCTAGGGCGTTCATCGACGGATCAAATACTCGAACGGCGGCCTAGGGGGGACTTTCTAACGATTGGGATACCAAAACATTCCTTTAATGCCTTCGGGATCGGACATAAATCCCAAGGTGCGGTAGAACTCGACTACATGAGGGTCCGCAAACAAGGTGATATTACTGATATCTTCACTTCGCAGACGCTTGATGGTGTAATTCATCAGGGACTTACCGAACCCTTTGCCTTGGTATTCGGGATGAACCACGACATCCCAGATGGTGGCATTAAAAGCATGGTCTGAGGTGGCGCGGGAGAAGCCGATCAAGCGACGGGTTTTTCCGCGCATTTCCCACATAGAAACCACGAGAAAACTGTATTGAATGGCTTTTTTAACCTTACGCAGGGGGCGACGAGACCAGCCGACTGCATCACAGAGTTCTTCTAGTTCATAAAGGTCGATATCTCGATCTGTACTGAAATAGACACGAGGATTGGTGCCGGGGCGATCGCTCGTCCCGGCAGATTGATATCCATCGATTTGCGCCGCGATCGGCACAGAAGACGTATCAGAACCGCTAAATAAATTTTTCCAAAAACCCATGAAGGTTTGGTTAGGTTAGGAGAACGGGGTGGACAAGCGCTATCCCCCACCGAGGATAAGCTTATGATGCCAAGAGATCGACCCAATTGGGGCGATCGCGAGGTTGAACAAACGGTAAACTGCTGCCTGACGGTGCAACGGAATGGCGTACCCGTTTATGATTGTACAGTGGCAAGTCGCGACTTACGCCGATCGCCCTAAAGATGCTAACCCTTCCATCAGGGAAATGGCTAGACTGAAATCCCTAGGAGTAAGCGGGATGAATGGCCCTAAGTTTCAGGCAAAAGCCCTTTGAGAATCGCAATCCCCCGTGGCGATCGTAAGAGTGTCCCCCATGATGGCATAGGATTAATATAGCAATCTACCTCAACCCAGTTGATGCACCCCTGTCTTGAGCTAGGCTCCCAATTGCGATCGGGAGCTGACAAGACCCTGTACGCACCCCCTTTGTCCAGATTAGCCGAGGCTCAACCCGTCCCCCGTGAGATTAGCCTCGGCTTGAACTTGTCAAAAGGCCCTCCTTGGGTTGGGGAGATGCAAAATAGCATATCGTTGCGAGTCGTGTATTGGCTCGGATCCCAGGGGATGATAGTTCCAGCTAGGGTTAAACCCGACGAAACTTTAATAGTTTTCGCCGTCCAATCATTGTTCTATCGTAAAGGACCCCGGGCTGCTGTCTTCCTTTGTGTTTTTGACAGGATCTAGCGAGTTCTCCCACACCCCAATATGGCACCGGGTTTAAAATCATCCACGATGGACCTGCTCAAGCGCTTTAATCGAGCGTTTCCGCAGTTCTACGAACAATTTGTCAGCAGTGAAATTCAGCTCCAAAACCTCAAGCTCGCCTACCAGCTTTACCGCACTAAACAAGCGGTCATTGAACTCAGGCCCGAAGGGACCAAAAGTGCTCTGCATTTTGCCTACCGCAATCAATCTTTTTTGCTGAGTGACATTTTTGGGGTTCTGGCTGCCTACGGACTCACGATCCACAGTCTGAGTCTTTACGGCCAAATTTATCCACCGATGTTGGTCTTTATCAAGTTGGTGGTGTCTCGGGGGGGTAAAGCACTCACTGATAAGACCGCAGAAAATGTCTGTCGGGCTGTTCGTGAAGCCCTGGCGGGTCACTTTGAAGTGGAAGAGATGCTGGCGGTCGAATTCAATCTGGATGCCGGTTTAGAAGATGTGGAAACCGAGTTCTATGTCGATCCGGTTTTCCATCTTCCCGCCCTTCTGATTGAAGCGGATAACCAGCCGGGATTGTTCTATAAAGTGATGTACGCCATCTGGCAAGAGGATTTGCTGGTCGTCAATGCGAATTTACTGGTTTGGCGGGGCCGCACCCGTCTGATTCTGTATTTACTGGGACCCAATGAAAGTCTGATTCCCGAATACCTCGGACAAAAGATTGCTGAAGGCGTGCGGCAGCGATTGCTCGGGAGGCGCTTTTAATCGTTACTTTGGCCCTCGCCATCCCCAAACCCATCTCAACCTTGAGCCTGAAAACCCAAGGGTTTGATTCTTGAACAGAAGGAGGCTTTATTCTCCTCCCGCTACTCTGGTGGTCCCCTTGGACCGGCTGTGTCGATCGCTGGCTTCTCCCTGGTCTGCGATCGCCTAAGTGATTGTATTCAGACGATTTCTTCGCTCTTGATAACAACATGGAAACGATTGACATCCTGGGGGTTCCTCACGCTTATGAACTCACAGATCCTCGCCCCTCTCCCCATGTTCTGGTTTTTATCCACGGTTGGCTCCTCAGCCGCCGCTATTGGCAGCCCCTAATCGATCGCCTGTCGGTGGATTACCAGTGCCTCTCCTATGACTTGCGCGGATTTGGCGACTCTCAACCCTATCCCCACCCCACCCCCCAGCTCCATGCAGGCTACACCCCTAGCGCCTATGCCCGAGATTTGGAAGTCTTACTGGACAAACTCAATATCTCCACCGCATGGCTGATTGGTCACTCTCTCGGGGGCAGTATCGCCCTATGGGGCGCTTCTCAACTCCCCTCTAAGGTGAAAGGGGCGCTCTGCGTCAATTCCGGAGGCGGCATTTATATCAAAGAAGAATTTGAACGCTTTCGAGCTGCTGGACAGGTCTTTGTGAAAATGCGCCCCCGTTGGCTGTGCTACCTTCCCGGCATTGATTGGTTATTTACTCGCGATAGTGTCGCCAGTCCCCTCCCCCGCCATTGGGCAAGGCAAAGACTTCTGGATTTTGTCATGGCTCACCCAGAAGCGGCGATCGGGGCCTTGCTCGATTCCACGACGGAAGTCGAGGTCCACCAGCTTCCTCAACTGGTTTCCCAACTCACTCAGCCTGTTTATTTCATCACCGGAACCAAGGACAAGGTGATGGAACCGAAGTATGTTCGGCATTTGGCCAGTTTTCACGCCCTTTTTGAACAGGAAGGCATGAATGTGATTGAAATTCCCGACTGCGGCCATTTATCGATGGTGGAGCAACCGGAGGTGGTGGCGACGGAAATTCGCCAGATTCTCGGCAATCATAGTTAGGGCCATGCGGTTTGTAGTCACCCCTTCAGGGGTTTCTTTAAGATGACTCGGTGAAGGACTCACTACGAACGTTTTGGGGATTTTATTTTTGGGAGTTCCCTAAATACAGTTGATTGGCATCGGTTAGGGCCATGCGGGATTGAGCGCCGAGGGTCAGGGGACTGCGATCGCCTCGGTTGAGGCGATCGGCAGCAGCACAGGCAATCATCGCGGCGTTATCGGTGCAGTATTTCAAGGGCGGAAATAGCACTCGCAGATTGTAAGGGGCGGCATCAGCCAGCAGATGCTCCCGCAGGGCGCTATTGGCGGCCACTCCACCCCCGACAACGATGGTATCCCGACTGCGATCGCGGGCGCAGGCAATGGCCCGTTTGCTTAAGGCTCTGGCCACCGTATCCTGAAAACTAGCAGCAATATCATTCACCGGCAGTTCCTCCCCGGTGGCTTTGAGTTTTTCGACTAAACGCAGAACGGCAGTTTTTAACCCACTAAAACTGGTGTCATAAGGATGATATCCCCCCTCCGGCAGTCCAATTTTGCCCTCGGGGAGTTTAAAGGCTTTGGGGTTCCCGGATTTGGCAAGGCGATCGATGATTGGCCCTCCGGGATACCCCAACTTTAACAATCGCGCTACTTTATCAAAGGCTTCCCCGGCAGCATCATCCCGGGTTTGTCCCAAGGTTTCATAAACGCCCCCAGCTTGAACATCAATCAAGCTGGTGTGACCCCCAGAGACTAAGAGGCAAATAAACGGGGGTTCAAGGCTAGGTTCGGTGAGGTAGGAGGCATAGAGATGTCCTTCCAGGTGATGGATGCCTAGAAAGGGCTTTTGATGCAGCATGGCGAGGGTTTTGCCAGCGGTGAGGCCGACTAACAGAGCACCGACGAGTCCCGGGGTGCAGGTGGCGGCGATGCCATCAATGTCGGACCAATTGAGTTGGGCTTCCGCTAAAGCTTGGGCGATCGCCCCATCAATGACTTCTAAATGCGATCGCGAGGCCACTTCTGGAACTACGCCGCCATACTGCTGATGCACCGCAATTTGCGACGAAACCACATTACTGCTCACTTCACGATTCTTTACAATTGCTACCGCAGTTTCGTCACAACTTGTTTCAATTGCTAAAACGGTTGCCATTGGCTGGTAATTTTTGGAATATTAGGTTAACTATTGCCTAGCTTAATCTTTACGAGGTTGTCTTAGCAGAGTATGATTTTCTGGAAGTTCCCAGAACTCACCTGCTCTTACGCGATCGCGTTTGATCCTCGGTGTCGCCCTTCTGTCCGGGGGAGAATGACTTCAACCCTCTTTCTTCCACAGACTGAGCAAAAGAACGCACAGATGGATAAACTAGATCGAGTAACAAAGCAGCCTCCGGTTTTGTTAACAATCTTGATGTTTCGTAACAAAAGGAAACAATTCTATGGGACGATTGTTCGCGTTGGTTCTGACGATTTGCCTTTGGTTCAGCTTTGCCCCTGCTGCATCTGCTGACTTGTACCAAAACCTCACTCCTTGCAGTGATAATCCGGCATTCGTTCAAAAGGCTAAGAATTCTATTGCTAAAAATCCAGGCGCAAAAGCTCGCTTTGATAAATATTCCAGCTTGCTGTGCGGACCTGAAGGCTATCCTCATTTGATTGTGGATGGCAACTTGGCCCACGTTAATGAGTTTGGAATTCCTAGCTTGCTGTTTCTCTATATTGCCGGATGGATCGGCTGGGCTGGCCGTTCTTACCTGATTGCAGTTCGTGGCAGTGGCAGTCCTGAAGAAAAAGAAATTATCATTGACATTCCTTTGGCAATCAAATGTTCTTTAGGTAGTGCCGTTTGGCCCTTGGCCGCTTTAGGCGAATTTACCAGTGGTAAATTAACAGCCAAAAATAATGAGATTACTGTCTCACCCCGTTAGGAAAGCACCGTTGAAAGTGATTTTAGATTTTAGCCCAGCTAAGATCTAAAATCTCAATATTAACCCTTGTTCAATTTAGGAGAAGCGTTCATGGATTCTTTCGTTAAGTATCTATCGCTCGGTCCAGTTGTTTTAATCGTATGGCTGTCCTTAACCGCCACTGTCTTGATTGTCGCTAACAAAATCTATCCTGATGCCTTAGTTCCTCCGTTCTAAGGTTTGCTAAAGACGAATCAAGTCCGACTGGTTTGGATTGATGTTAAACAAAAAGCGATCGCCTCTATTTGATGAGATAGAAGCGATCGCTTTTTGTTTAAGGCAGATTGAGTGTAACGGATGTCGAAGTTAATCAGACTTAGGAAACTGGGGCAAATAAGGCCATCTCGATCGCCTCTAATGCCCGGTCAAAATCATCATTGACAATCACAATATCAAACTCATCTGCCGCAGCAATTTCCACTTGAGCCCGGTGCAGACGACGGGCGATCGCCTCCTCAGAATCCTGACCCCTCACCCGAATCCGCCGTTCCAACTCCTCCGGTGAGGGCGGTAAAATAAACAATTGCAACGCCCCGGGAAAGGTTTCGCGCACTTGCCTCGCCCCTTCTAACTCAATTTCCAAAACCACTAATTTCCCCTGGACGATCATCTCTTCCACCGGGGTTCGGGGAGTCCCATAACAATTTCCCGCAAATTCTGCCCATTCCAAGAGTTGACCCGTCGCAATTAACCCTTGAAATTGCTCCCGGTTTACAAAATAATAATGCCGCCCCTCAATTTCTCCCTCGCGAGGTGCACGAGTTGTTACCGAAATTGACAACTCCAGTTCTGGGTGACGTGCCAACAGCGATCGCAGCAACGTTCCCTTCCCTACCCCACTCGGACCCGTAAACACAATTAATTGACCCATCTGCATCACTTAGATAATCCCTTCCTAGACCCAAAATTGCCCCGTCTTCCCAAAAGAGGCCACCGGAACGCTAGATAACTTTAACGCCGACCCCTAGGAAAACCCAGTCAAGCTTTTCCTAGATTGGCTTAACTATCTTTACTGGAAACGAACCGATTCGCAACCGTCTCCGGCTGAATTGAGGAAAGAATCACATGACTCGAATCCATAATAATCACCGCCCTTGTCCGCCTGCCGTAAGTCGCATCAATCAGCCGATTTCCCTCCCGCGCCTCCGTGACAATGCGCTTGATAGGGGCAGATTCTGGACTGACAATGGCAATCACTCGATGAGCACAAATGATATTCCCAAACCCGATATTAATCAGTTGAATATCCATAACTAGGACCATCCTCGGGATGTAAAACTTGTTTTCTTCTCAAAGCTGTTTGAACCCTAAAAATGAGATCTCAGGAAAGTTCGGGTCCGGGAACCTCCTCCGGTCCCCCTGTTGTGGGGAGGATTTTTACTAAAAATGCTGGAAACCTCAGCAGGCAGGTTTTGCAGCTTCTGGGATAGAAGAGTTCTCCCCAAGAGGCAACAGAGGGGGCAGGAATTTAGGTGCAGGGAATGATACCCTGAATAGGGGCAGAATGAGTATTCCCTGCCGCCCTCCCTGGAAGTAGCCGAATTGCGATCGCCCCTTAGAATCGTGACCGATTTCAGACTCCTCCTGGATTGACCGCGATCGCGCTCTAATTTCCATAGTATCTACAAAATTTGGGTAAACTCGACAATCCGCTGCACTCCGCAAGGCAATTCAGGGAGTTTTGAGAGTTTTGGGGTACTTTTTAAGAATTTGATGACTGGGATTGTAAATTTACGGGTATTTTGGACCATTAGCGATGCAACCTGTTGACTTGACTACCCTGATCGCCTCCTATTGCGAGTTGCGAACCACCTGGTTACCGGCGCGACTCGAACAGGTTTATCAGCGCGATCGCCATACCATTTTTTTAGCCCTGCGAACCCTCACCGGGCGCGGATGGTTGGCGGTTTCTTGGCATCCCACCGCTGCAAGGTTGCATCTGAGTGACCCTCCCCCGCGTAAACCGGATACCTTTACTTTTAGTGACCAATTGCGCCATCAACTGGGGGGTTTGGCATTTGTGGCGATCGCCCCCGTCTCCCCCTGGGAACGCGCCCTGGACCTCCAATTTGCCAAACGTCCGGGGGACCCGGTGCTCTGGCATTTATATATCGAAATCATGGGCAAACGCAGTAACGCTATTCTCGCCAATGCGGACAATCAAATCGTGACTGCCGCCCACCAAGTCAGCGAAAAGCAGTCGAGTATCCGCCCCATCCTCACCGGCGCACCCTACGCCCTGCCTCCTTCCCTAACGGACCCGATCCCCAATCTGACGGAACCGCAATCTCGCTGGCAAGAACGAATTGCCCTGATTCCCGATGCCTTGGGACGGCAAATGCTCAAAAGTTATCAGGGTCTGAGTTCCCATCTGGTCAAAGCGGAGATCGCCTCTGCCAAACTCGATTTTGAACAATCCACCCACAGTCTGACTCCAGACGATTGGAACCGCCTATTTGCTTCCTGGCAACAGTGGCTAAACTTTATTCAAACCTGCCAAACCGGCGATTTATCCGCAATCTATCCCCATTGGACAGAAACCGGATATCAAGTCATCAACTGGAACCACAATCCAGAACCCCCGGATTTCAAGTCAGTCCAAGACTTATTAAATCGGTACTATACCGATGAACTGAATCGGTTTGACTTTAAGCAACTGCGCCATCAACTGAGTCAAAAACTCTCCAATCTCCTGAATAAATTGCGAGTCAAGGGACAGGGATTTGAAAACCGCTTGCAAGAATCTTCCGAAGCGGATGAATATCGAGCAAAAGCGGATTTATTGATGGCGAACCTCCATGAGTGGCAACCGGGGATGAAGGCGATCGCGCTTCCCGACTTTGAAACCGGCAAACCCGTCACCATTCCCCTGGATTTAGAAAAAAATGCCGTCCAAAATGCCCAATCCCTCTACAAACGCCACCAAAAACTCAAACGGGCAAGGGGTGCAGTCGAACCCTTACTCGCGGCAGTTCGCCAAGAAATCGACTACTTAGAACAGATCGAAGTCGCCATTTCCCAAATCGACGACTACCGCGAACCCGCAGATTTACAAGCATTGGCAGAAATTCGCGAAGAGTTCATCCAGCAGGGATATCTCAGCGACCCCGACTACAAGCGGCAAACCCAAGAATCTACCCCAGAGTTTTATCGCTTTGTCTCTCCCAGTGGGTTTGAACTGCTAATCGGGCGGAACAATCGCCAGAATGATGTGTTGAGTTTTCGGGTAGCGACGGATTATGACTTGTGGTTCCACACCCAGGAGATTGCTGGAAGTCATGGGTTGTTGCGCGTACCCCCGGGGGCCGTTGCTGATGAACCGGATTTACAATTTGCAGCGGATTTAACCGCTTACTATAGCCGCGCCCGTCAGAGTGAGCAAGTCCCGGTGGTGTACACGGAACCGAAAAATGTTTATAAACCCAAGGGGGCAAAACCCGGAATGGTCATCTATAAGCATGAGCGCATTCTCTGGGGCTGTCCTCAGCATTTTACCCCTCCGACTTAATGTTTGATTATTGAAGTCAGAAGCTTCAATAAAATTTACTGACTTATAGGGAAAAATACGGAAGGATGCGATCGTGTCTTCTGTTACAATACGCCTTGAGGAACAGATTTAACAATCAATCGCCTTCTGCAAGGTTGGGAACGCGCAGTTAGGATTTCCTCGAAAAGAAACGACAACGCAAAGGGTATTTTTTATGCCGACCAGCTAGAATTCTAGCTGGTCTTTTTTTCTTTCGAGGCACCAACCCAGTTTTTAGCTCCCTACTACAGTTCAGAAACCCGGTTTTTAGCCGCAATCCCTTCGCCAATTGAATAGTCACTGGCCCCAGAGGAATGTTGGTGAATACAACCCAGACTGGATAATCGTTTGAAAATCTGACTCCATAAAACAGGGTCTTCTTTGGGGTAATGTAGATGCCATTTGTAGTTGTGGTAAACAACAAGTGACATCTACATTAGCCCTCCCTTTTTGGCGAAGGTATTGGAATCAAGAAACCCGGTTTCTAATCTCTCTATGTTACTCTAGGCTATGTGGCAAAGCTTATCTAAAGAAGCCCGGTTTCTGACTCCCATGACCGAATACTGGCAACCCGTCATCTGGCAACCGAACCAGCAACTAGACAAAGGTAAATACACCATCACCGGCATCCTCGGTGGGGGTGGCTTCGGCAGCACCTACACTGCTAAAAAGAAAAGCGGCGAAATCGTCGCCATCAAAACCCTGAATACGCGACAGCAAACCAACAAAACCACCGCCGAATTTACTAGCCTCCAAGTTAAATTTGTTAACGAAGCATTGCGGCTGGCAAGTTGTCATCATCCTCATGTTGTCCAAGTTTACGAGGTTGTGGAATCTCTAGGACTCATGGGCATGGTCATGGAATATATCCAAGGGCAGAACTTAGCGGAACTCGTAGAAGACAATGGCCCCATGTCATGTGACCAAGCCATGAAAATTATGGAGCAAATTGGTTCCGCCCTGAGTTATGTGCATAGCCAGAATTTATTACACCGGGATATCAAACCCCACAATATAATGTTGCGCCGTAGTGATGGCAAGGCTGTGTTAATTGATTTTGGGTTAGCCAGACAGTTCGCATACGGTGAAACCGGCAGCATGACCAACTCCAGAACCGAGTGTTATGCTCCCATTGAGCAATATAAACGTCAAGGAGAATTCGGCCCCTATACTGATGTGTATGCTTTGGCAGCTACTCTATATAATTTGCGGACGGAAAAAAGCCCGATACCGGCTAATTTTCGGGATGAGTTGAAAATCCCCTTACCGGAACCGAAACAGCATAATCCGCAAATCGCTGACTGGGAAAATGCCGCCCTTCTCAAAGGGTTGGAATTAGAAGCGGCAAAACGCCCCCAGTCCGTCGCTGAGTGGTTAAAGTTATTAGGCATTGGCAAAACCCCACCCCAACCGGGCGTTACCTTTACCTTTGATATCGTCAAAGTCAACGCCGAGGGCAAAGAAATCAGCCGCATTCAAGGGCAAGCCCAACAAATCATCGAAGACCTGGGCAATGGCATCACCCTGGAAATGGTACTCATCCCAGGGGGCAGATTTACAATGACTTCGCATTTCTTTAAAGGAGACAATGATGAAAATCCGCAGCATCAATTCACCATTAAACCTTTCCTGATGGGCAAATATCCTGTGACCCAAGCCCAATGGCGACAGGTGGCCAGTTTTCCAAAGCTACAAAGGGACCTCCACCCCAATCCGTCATATTTTAAAGGAGAAAATCTTCCCGTTGAACAAGTTTCATGGTATGACTTGATCGAGTGGTGTGCCCGCCTCTCTAAAAGAATAAGCAAACCCTACCGATTGCCCAGTGAATCTGAATGGGAATATGCGGCACGCGCCGGAACTACCACAGCCTTTCACATCGGCGAAACCCTGACAACTGACCTGGCTAATTATGGCAGTAATAACGGACAAACTACCCCAGTGGGATATTTTAAACAGGCCAATGCTTTTGGCTTGTATGACATTCACGGGAATGTTTGGGAGTGGTGCGCTGACCCTTTGCATGATACCTATAACGGAGTGCCGACTGATGGCCGAGGTTGGGATATTAATGATATATCCAAACATATTGAACAATTAGTCACCTTATTAGACGCCAAAAAACGACATATCCTGCGGGGTGGTTGTTGGGATAAACACCGTGATTACCATCATTGCGGTAGTCTCAAATGGGTCGGCGCGAACCACCGGTCCTCCAGCAGCGGTTTTCGAGTCTCCTGCTTCCTCCCGGGGACTCCGTAGCTCTTTACTCTTTGCCCTCTTGCCCTGTTTTTTTTACCCTTTACCTATTTGCAGCGACTCAAGAAACCGCCCCAGGGACAAGAAACCGGGTTTCTGCGATAACTCCTGCCACCTAGCCAAAACTTAAATTAAGAAACCCGGTTTCTAACCTCTCCAAACAAGAAACCGGTCCAGAGCCAAGAAGCCGGGTTTCTGCGATAATTTATGTATCCTAAACGAGATTTTCGTCAATTACCCGGTTTCTCAATTCTCCAAGAGGCGATGATATGCAGTTGAGGTTTGAATGGCATGAAGAAAAAGCCGAAAAATAACCTCAAAAAACACGGAATTAGTTTTTAGGAAAATCTATGCACAATCCTAATTTTGACCAGCCAGATACCACGGATGATGAAATGCTTCCGGAATATGATTTTACCGGGGGCGATCGCGGCAAGCATTACGAGGCATATCGCCGAGGACATACGGTCACCATTCATCAAACCGATCGCCAGGATATTGTTCAATATTTTACCCTGGAAGATGGAGCAATTATGCTCGATCCAGATGTGCGGGAATATTTCCCTGATGCTGAAACGGTGAACAGGGCTTTACGCACTTTGATTAGTTTGTTTCCGAAAAATCATCAGGTCATTTGAAGTCAGCAGGAAAGAAAGCCAGTTTCTGGCCCCCCACGTAAAGTCAGAAACCGGGTTTCTATCCCAAATCTGTGGCAACCAAGCCAAAATCTAGGCAGAAACCCGGTTTCTTGTTCCTTGAGTTTTCTAAGCGGCGAGAACTGGGGAAGTCATCGGAACAACAGGTTCCGACAGGAGTTGGTTATAAACCAGCGCGAGTCGGTTGGCGACACTCTCCCAGCTAAAGGCTAATTCTACTCGCAGGCAACCGGAACCTCCGAGTTCATCGCGCCATTCGGGATTGCTGAGGATCCGGTCGATCGCCACTGCAAAGGCCCGTTCATCTTTGGGAGGGGCCAAGAGTCCGGTGATTTCCGGGACGACGGTGAATTTTAATCCACCCACATCGCTGGCAACCACGGGGGTCCGACTTGCCATTGCTTCGATCGCCACTAATCCAAAAGGTTCATAATGACTGGGGACGACGCAGACATCGGCGGCAGCATAGTACAGATGCAGATTCGTTTTGCCTAACTGTCCGGGGAAGGTGGTAATGTCATCAATTCCCAGGTCTTTGACGATGCCGTGAATGCGATCGCGTTCGATACCATCACTTTGTCCGGGACGATAACCGCCTCCGATAATCAGTTGCAATTTGTCACGATCGCTCTCTAATAAGCTAGACTGTCCCACGGCACGCACCAGAGTCTCGATTCCTTTACGGCGATCAAACCGACCCACATAAAGCACCACTTTCGCATCGGGTTTAATCCCTAATTCTGCTCTTGCTTCCGTCCGAGAGACACTGCCAAATCGGTTGATATCCGTCCCACAGGGAATCACTTCGATTTCACCCTTGGTTGAGACCAGTTTCCTCATGTGCTGTTGTTCTTGAGGACTGGTGGCAATGATGCGATCGGCTGTTTCCAAACAGGCTTTTTCCGTTGCCAGTCGGGTAGAGGCGATCGCCGGTTTATCCGTGACAGATTGATACTTAACCGCACCCAGGGAATGATAGGTATGCACCAGTCGCAGGGGTTGATGCTTGGATAGTTCCATTCCCACCCAGGAGGATAACCAGTAATGGCTATGAATCAGGGAATATTGAATACCTTCTCTGTCTTGAAATTCCTGGAACGCTTTCACAAACTCAGGCAGGTATCCAAATATTTTATCTCGACCAATAAACCTAGCGGGTCCTGCACTTAGGCGGATAGTTCGACAATCGGGATGGTGATTCACAATTGCCGCTTGTTCGGGATGGTTTCGGCGGGTAAACATATCCACCTTCCATCCGAGTTTGGCAAGGGCCAAGCCGACTTGGAGAACGTAAACGTTTTGGCCTCCGGCCTCTTCCTTACCGATTTCTGCGGCGGGGTCGCCAGTAACAGAAATTAAAGCAATCCGATTTTGGTTTAGGTTTAGCATAACTTTGATCTTCACCTCATGCCTTGTTAGCTTGCTGAATGGCTCGATGGGGTTAATCCCATGAGGTTCAGGCAAACCGAACAAATTACTCGTCTAAGGACACTAATGAGATCGCGCAAATGAATAAAGTTTACCGATCTTTCAGTCTCGTCTCAAGGCCGACGGGGTTAGCTGATGGGCAAGGATTGAGAGATATCCCTTTTCTCCCTTGAGAAAATAAGCCCCTGAGTGGGTTCCCCCGCTTCAGTTGTTGGATAGGATTAGCACAATTTATCCCACACATTACACGGGGTTATGCAAACCCCCAACTGAATTAGGCTGACTTATTGAACTACTCGTAATATAACCTACTCCTGCTGAAATGTTCCATACGTCGCAGGTTAGATTTGAGGTGGGTCATCAAACTGGCGGCTACATCTATCTACAGACATAATTTTGGGTATTTCTTTAGACATAAATAAGCAGTTAAAGGGGGAAATGGGTTGAAATCCGACTTGGGCTACTCTAAATGAGATCCTTGGAAAAACAAACCCCGTTTTTAGCCTATATTGGGTGTTCCACTCGGGCCAGGGCAAAACTTGAACCAGACCAGCGAGGCGATCGCTATAAACAGCCGCTACAATTAAATAAATCATGCCCTACCCCTGGCCTATAGTACCTCAAGGATTCCTTTGATTTGAGGTACAACATTAAGCATTGATGCTCTCTGGGGCAGAAATTTCGGGGGTACTGTTTTAAGTTTATTATTTTTTTGATTATGCTGGATTGGATTACGAACACAATTACCGCTTTTAACTATTGGGGCATCGCTTTGTTGATGTTCCTAGAGAATATTATTCCGCCAATTCCTTCGGAACTTATTATGCCCTTGGCTGGATTTACTGTTACCCAAGGTAAACTCGTCTTTTGGGGGGTAGTAGTTGCGGGAACGGTCGGCTCTCTTCTCGGGGCCTTACCTTGGTATTATGTGAGCAGAAAGCTGGGGGAGAATCGATTAAAACAATGGATAGACCAATATGGAAAATGGCTAAAATTGAACAGTGAAGATATTAATAAATCTCAAGAGTGGTTTAGAAAATATGGGTCATTAGTTGTTTTGTTTGGACGACTAATTCCGGGAATTCGTACCTTTATTTCGGTTCCAGCGGGTTTGCAAAAGATGCCTTTTATTGAATTTTTAGGGTACTCGTTAATTGGGTCACTCTGCTGGAATCTTTTGCTCACTTATGCGGGCTTTGTATTGGGGCAGAATTATGGGCTGGTTGAGAAGTTTTTAGGTCCAGTTGCGGCAGTTGTGCTGGTTGGATTGGCACTTTTCTTTATTATCTGGGTAGTCCAGCGGAAAAGGCAGTAGCCGGATAGGGGTTCCCACAGGTAGGAGCAGGACTTACGCAGATTTGGAGAATCTACAAATGTAAGGGCGAGCAAGCGAATCGCCTTTACATTTGGGCGGATTCTCAAAATGGGACGGGTGTTTGAGTTGATTAGGCTCAATCCAACGGACCAAGCATCTGGGTGAGGCAGAAATACGGTAGCAACAAGCCAAGGGTGAGCAGGGACCCTAGGGAAGTTTAACGGCCGATCGCCAGTTCCTGGTATTTCCTTGTCTAGAAGTCAGGGGTGTGATATATTAATTGATTGTGCCGAATTAATGGAAGTCCATGCCTAAACTGAAAACCAGAAAGGCTGCTGCCAAGCGCTTTAAAGCCACAGGCAGTGGTAAGATCAAGCGTCGGAAAGCCTACAAAAGCCACCTCCTCGAACACAAATCGGCTGCTCGCAGAAATCGTTTGTCCAAGAGCGCCCTTGTCAGTGAGCAGGATGAAAAAAACGTGCATTTAATGATGCCGTATTTGTAAAAAGCTAGAAGCTCGATTTGTGGCGACAGAAGTCAGATAGCTTCACACCCCTCGAAAGGTCGGATCATCTCTGGCTTCCTAGTCCGGTAGCGGGGGTAAAACCCCTCTCCAATCGAGGGAATGGATTGATTGTTCAGATTTGTACAAATAAAGGAAAGTAACCATGACACGGGTAAAACGCGGGAATGTTGCTCGCAACCGCCGCAAAAAGATACTGAAAATGGCCAAGGGATTTCGGGGTTCGCACTCGAAACTGTTCCGGACAGCCAATCAGCAGGTGATGAAAGCCCTGCGGAATTCCTATCGCGATCGCCGCAATCGCAAGCGTGATTTTCGCCGTCTGTGGATCGCCCGGATTAACGCCGCCTCTCGGATGCATGGCATGAGCTACAGTCAATTGATTGGCAATCTCAAGAAAGCCAATATTCAGCTCAACCGCAAGATGCTCTCTCAAATGGCAATTTTAGACCCCGCTAGTTTTGCCAAAGTTGTAGAACTGGCCGCTCAAGCCAAATCATAAATGATGATGCAGCCAGAGGGCAAAAGGATCAAGGGTTTTTTGCTTGTTGTTGCCTTTTGCCTTTGGCCCTGGGGCCAAGTTGGGAATGCGGCGGAATTCGCCGAAATTCAGCAACGGGGTCAACTGATTGTGGCGGTGAAGGATAATGTCCGCCCAATGGGATTTAAAGAGGGTAGCGGCAGTCTGCAAGGCTTTGAAATTGATATTGCGCGACGATTAGCCGAGGAGTTGCTGGGGAGTCCCGAGGCGGTGGAACTGGTCCCGGTGGAAAATCGCGATCGCCTTGCGGTGGTGATGTCCGGTGAAGTAGATCTGGCGATCGCCCGAGTGACGGCAACGCCATCGCGATCGCGGGTGGTTTATTTCAGCCCAGCCTACTACCTAGATGGGGCCCAAATTATCACCCGAGACCCCTCAATCCGTCAACTTTCGGACCTAGCGGGTCAAGCAGTCGCCGTCCTCAATGCCTCCAGTACCATTCCCCTGTTGGAATTTCGACTTCCCCAATCCCAGTTAGTCCCCGTAGACTCTTACCAAGAGGCACAACGGCTACTCGAATCGGGTTCCGCCCGTGCCTTCGCTGCGGATGCCAGTATTTTGACCGGATGGGTGCAGCAATATCCCCAATACAGACTGCTGCCATTCCAGTTGTCTACTCAACCCCTGGCGGTGGTGATGCCGAAAGGATTGCAATATGCCCAACTGCACTCCCGAGTCAATCAGGCGATCGCCCAGTGGCATCAAGAAGGCTGGTTACAAGAACGGGCAGAATACTGGGGTTTACCCGTGGTAGAAGTCACCCCTGCTCTCCCCTGGAGTGAGGGTCAATACCTCCTCCCTGAGCACTCAAGATAATCAACTAAACCAGCAGGAGTCCCGCGCTCTAATCTTTGATTGAGCGTCGGGAGGAATGCTGGGCAAATTGTGGGGTTCGATACCCCACAATCTGCAAATAGTATATAGTTATATACATTGATAAAGTTCACCCATTGAAAAATGAGTCAGGTACTTACGGTCTCTTGTAAATTGACGGTTACACCACAGCAGGTAGAAAAACTTGATGCGGTACTTGCTGCTTTTGCCAGTTGCTGTAAGTTCGTGAATGATAACACCCCTGAGAAACTGACCAATCAGAAGGCTGTCCAGTCTTTAATTTACAAGGAAGCTAGAGCGCATTCTGGTTTGTCTGCCCAGATGACCATTCACGCTATCCGGCGCGTTTGTGCGAATCGGAAGGTTGCAAAACAAAAAGGTAGACCCGTTAAAGGCTTTGCTCCAACTTCTGCTACCTACGACGTTCGCACCTTCACTTTTAAGGAAACGGATTGGATGGCTAGCTTGACCATGCTCAAAGGTCGGGAGAAATTCAATCTCCACATCGGTAATTACCAGAAGCGCTTACTAGAAGGGCAAACACCCAAATCGGCAACCCTGGTAAAGCGCAATGATGGCAGATTTTATCTAAACATTCAGCTAGAGTCTGAACCACCAGCTATCCCCGATACGGATGATGTGTTGGGAATCGATCTTGGCCGCACAGATCTGGTCTGCACATCCAAGGGAGAAAAATTCAGTGGCCAACAAATCACGCAGACTAGAGACAGATACAGCCGTGTAAGGGCTTCGTTGCAACACAAAGCGTCTAAAGGCACAAGGTCAACGCGGCGTCGATGCCGCCCGGTCTTGCAACGGTTAAGTGGACGTGAACGAAGATTCCAAACATGGCTGAACCATACCATCAGCTATCGACTCACCCGTACCGCTAAAGCCTCAAACCAGGCGATTGCACTTGAAGACTTGACGGGCATCAGAGAACGCACGAATGAATTGCCACGCTCTAAGACGGAGCGACGACGGTCTAATAGTTGGGCATTCTATCAGTTGCGTCAATTCTTGACCTACAAAGGGGTGAAATTTGGCGTAGATGTCCGGATAGTAGACCCTCGCTACACCTCGAAAACTTGTCATTGCTGCAAAGTAATTGGCAACCGACAAGGTAAGAAATTTGAGTGCCTAAACCTAAAGTGTGGATGGGTCGGCGATGCTGATGAGAATGGAGCGAATAATATCGCTACTTTGGGGGTTATTGTAAACAATCCCAGAGGCTCCGAGGTCATGTCTTGTTCTTTACAAGATGTTGTCTTGAGGGCTACCAAAAGCCCGCATCGTACCGCTATAGCGGTCGGTGTCGGGTAGTTTACAATTCTAGGGCAGTTGAATCAGTCAATTTAAAACGGCATGGATACCTCTCTTCCCCTTCTTTACCTCTCGATTTTGCTGGGATTACTCGGAGTTGCAGCTTGGGCAGTGGTGCGCCAAGTCCTCAGAACTCGCCAGATCGAACTGAACCTTTCTCGGTTGCAACAGACCCTTTCCAAAGACAAAGGAACCGCAGAACAATATTATGAACTCGGCAGTATTTACTTGGATAAGCAACTCTATACCCAAGCCCTTGTTCAGTTCCAAAAGGCTTTAAAATCTAAAGCCCCGATTGATGAGGAAAGTAAAGCGCTCATCTATAATGCGTTAGGCTATAGCTATGCGGCATTGGAGCAGTACGACTTAGGGATTCGGCAATATAAAGATGCCTTAAAGTTGAATCCTGAATATGTCACCGCCTGGAATAATCTCGCATTTGCTTTGGATCGCAAAGGATTAACCGCTCAGGCATTAGAAGCCTACGAAAAAGCCCAAGAACTCGACCCGAACAATAAAACCGCCAATAAACGAGTGGCTTCCCTTCGCAAGCGACTACCCACGGCGACCTCATAAACGCGGCTCAGTCTAAGGTTAGAAGGGAGAGGGTCAAAGATGCCTCTCTCCCCTGGGAGGGTGATTTTCGCAACCTCCTCTCCAGTTCTCCAGTGGTTCGGCGGATCACTGGGGGATGAGCCAGAGATCGGAGGGTTCACCGAGTCCAGGGCGGAAATATTTTTTTTTATTAAAAGAAACCATACTTTGGAAGGTCTCCTATAGAAAAAGGGTACGTTATGATCTCCACAAGTGCCGTGTAAATCAGTCCCCGTTAAGGGAAAAGATTATTTAACCTTGCTCGGTTTGGAGAATCATTCATGACCAACGTACCATCGAATCATAGCCCCCTGTACCGGAATGCCCTTGAACCCCTTGTGGTTGAAGAATCACAACGGCAGTTGCGACAACTCCCGCCGAAAATGCTAGGGTCTCTCAAGCCTGAGCGAGTTTTAGCTCAGGTTGTGGCTTATGCTCTGAATCGACTCCCGGCTTTGTATGCGACAAGCGATCGCGGCTGGCAATTTCAACAACATCAGGCCCAAAAATTAAGGCCCCAAATTGTCATGGCTGTCCGTCAAGGATTTGCTGCGGTTCAGCGGGATCCGCTGACCCCGGTTTGGAATGATGCTCCTGAACCGGAACCGGAAGCCTCTGATACTAATGAAAAGCGTGCACAAGCTAGACGCCGGATTGCCTCATACCGCTCTTTTAATGTTTAAAAACCCGAGCAATCGAAGGGAATAAGCGCGAGATTTTAACATCATAAATTCCTCCGGGAATTGGTAAAAAGGAAGAGTGTATTCAGCAAAAAATTAAAAAATTGGGGAAGTGGATTGAGTGGCGATCAGCCTACGGCATAGCTAAGCGCTTACCGCGCCTGGGGTCATCTATTAGGGGTAGATAAATAATTCACGATGATGACGAATTGAAGTGAGTTTTTATTCAGGTGAAATGACTATCTGCAACTCCGGATCAATTTTTGGTGCATCTGAATCCGGCGATCGCGCAGTTTCTCCCGCTCTACAACTGGCCCTACAACTGGCCCTACAACGCTTTCGGGATTATCCCCCCTTCATCTCAAACTCTTGATACTCTGGGCTGAAAACCCCAGTGGAGAGCCAACAGAATTTCTATCCAGGGATAGAGGAAAGCCTTAGCATCCTAACAATAGTTTTGTAGTATTATAACAGAAAAGGGGATCGGAACTTTCGCCAGAGATATGGACTAGATAAAAGTCTCTCAATTCTCAACCGGGGATAGGAGCGATCAAGCAGTAGATAAAAATCTAAAGTAGCTTTTAAAACTCCAGATTCGCAAAGAGTTTGCCTAAGCATAGCCTGAATCATCCCCTTACCCATCGAAACGGACCTCAAAAGTCAGTCAAAAAATGTCAGGCCAACCCATCATAAACAGATAAACTACTCATGAGATCGGACCTATCCTGGAAATCGGCAGGCTCGCGCCGGACATGGATCCCGTATTTCGTGTTAGTCGTAACATTGCTGCTGACTGCTCTGGCCTCTTATACGGTTGACCGAACGTCCCAATCTAAAGAGCGGTTGCGATTCCAGAATGCCATCGAGCGGACGACGGACAGCATAGAGAAGCGGCTTGACACTTACCTGGCCTTACTGCGTGCGGGGAGGGGATTATTTGCAGCGAATCAAACGGTTAGTCGCGAGCAATTCCATCAGTTTATTTATAATCTGGAACTGCCAGAACGGTATCCGGGAATCCAGGGGATTGGTTTTTCCCTGCGCGTCAATCCGGAAGAAACCGAGAGGATCCTAGCAGAAATTCAAACTTACAATCCAGGACGTTTGGCGATTACCCCAGAGTATGAGCGATCGGAATATCATGCGATTTTATATCTGGAACCGTTAGATGCCAGGAACCGAGGGGCGATCGGATACGATATGTTCACTGAACCCGTGCGTCGGGCGGCAATGGAACGGGCCCGGGATACCGGGGTGGCGGCAGCATCTGGGCCGGTGACGTTGGTCCAGGAGGTTGAGGACGAATACAAACAAGCCGGTTTTCTGATATATCTGCCGATTTATCGCACTGGCGGCATCCCTGAGAGTGTTGACGATCGCCGAGCGCAATTGTTGGGTTTTATCTACAGTCCCTTTCGCGTTGATAATCTCCTCATGGGAATTTTCGCCAAAGAAAAATATCCCACGGTGGATTTTGAAATTTATGACGGAACTGAGCTCAACCCCGAGTTTCTACTGCACTCCTCCCAGCAATATCAAGGGAGAAATAGCCACTCTCATCGCCCCCGATTTCGGGGAATGCGAACCTTGGATGTGGCGGGACGAACCTGGACGATCGCCTTTGTCTCCACCCCAGAATTCGACCAACTCTCCGGTAGAAACCTGGTTCCCTATATCTTTGTCAGTGGACTCATTATCGCCTCAATCTTATTTTTCCTAACGCGATCGCAAACCCAAGCTCGTTATGCAGCAGAACGAGTCGCCATGCAACTGCGCGCCTCCCAAACTGCTCTGAAGGAAAGCGAATTTCGACTACGCCGCCTCGTGGATGCCAATATTATCGGCATCATTATTCACGATACCCAAGGCAACATCGTCGAAGCTAATGATGCCTTTCTCAACCTTTTGAGATACTCCAATACCTCCGTCTCCGAAGTGAATTGGTGGGACATTACCCCCTTGGAATATCGCCAGGGCGATGAAGAAGCGATCGCTGAAATGAAAGCCACCGGGTCTCATCCTCCCTTCGAGAAAGAATATATCCGCCAAGATGGCACAAGAGTTCCCGTCCTCCAAGGCACCGCATATTTGGGCGGGACCGAGGAATTGGCGGTTAGTTTTGTCCTCGACTTGAGCGAAAATAAACAAGCCCAGCTTTCTCTAAAAAATTCTGAAACCCGTTTCCGGACCTTAATTGAGCAGTCTCCCTTAAGCACCCAAATTCTCTCCCCCGAGGGTCAGACACTCCAGGTAAACCGCGCCTGGGAACAACTCTGGGGAATCACCTTAGCAGAACTGGGAGATTACAATATTCTCCAGGATCAGCAACTCGTGGAAAAAGGCATCATGCCTTATATCAAAAAAGCTTTCGAGGGAGAAGGCGTCGCGATTCCAGCAGTCCGGTATGAACTCCATAAAACCTTACCCGAGACTGTTCCAGATCCCACGAAAGAGTTTTGGGTTCAAGCTTATATGTATCCCGTCAAGGATCGCGACGGCAATATTCGCCAACTGGTGATCGTTCATGAAGACATCACAGAACGCCAGAATTTAGAGGCACAATTGGCGGCGCGTGCCGAACAACTCGCCCAAGCCAATCGCATGAAAGACGAGTTCCTAGCTACCTTATCTCATGAATTGCGAACCCCTCTGAATTCTATGCTGGGGTGGAGTCAGTTGTTGCAAATGCGGAAATTAGATCTGACTACCACCGGACGAGCTTTAGAAAGCATCGAGCGCAATACTAAGGCGCTGACTCAATTAATTGAGGATTTATTGGATGTTTCGCGGATGATGACGGGTCAGTTTCGGATTCAAGTGCGTCCGGTGGACTTGACTGCACCGATTGAAAATGCGATCGCCTCGGTGCAACCGGCAGCGGATGCTAAAAAAATTTCCATTTGCGCGGCTTTTGCACCTGAAGTCACCCTAGTTTCAGGAGATCCAGCTCGCTTACAGCAGTTGGTGTGGAATCTGTTGTCCAATGCGATTAAGTTTACTCCCACGGGGGGACGGGTGGATGTGGTCTTACAAGGCGATCGCACCCAGGCGCAAATTATCATTCGGGACACGGGTTCAGGGATTGCGCCGGAGTTTTTACCCTATATATTTGAGCGATTTCGCCAAGCTGATAGCGCGATTACCCGATCGCATGGGGGTCTAGGCATGGGATTGGCGATCGTCCGTCATTTAGTCGAACTCCACGGGGGCACGATCGCCGCTGAAAGTCCCGGACTCGGACAGGGTGCAACCTTTATTGTCACCCTTCCCAAAGAGGCGATTCTCGTTCCGAGACGCTTGGCGAACGAGCTTTCCCCCGGTCAAGGAGAGGACCTGTCTGGGGAAAATTTTAGGACCTCGGAGGGTTTTTAACGCAACAGCAGAATCACCGTTTGCAACAACCCGATCGCCACCCCGAGGATGCCGCCTAAATTGACGATCGCCTGCAATTCACTTTTGACAATGCCTTGAATCGCGCCTTCGAGTTCTTCTGCTGAAGTATTCCGCACCCGTTCCACAATCACGCGATCGATATTCATAATCGGAATCGCTTTAGCAACCAGGGTTTCTAAATCTCGTTCCAAATACCGTTCTAAAATTAACGCTAATTCTTTACTGACCAATCCTAACGAGGCATTCACCACAGAAGAGGCTTGGAGACGCTTGAGAATTAAGTTTGCCACATTTTCCCAATTCACCGAATGAGTTAACCCCTGAATCAAGTCTCCCCCGCGTGTTTGGACATAAGTGCGGATACTTTCTTTGAGGGTTTTTCTCAGTTGGCGAACCGTAGAGACGGGTAAATTTTGCAGGGAAACATTATGCAACCATTCCTGCAAACGAGCGCGTATCCCCAAAGTCTTGATTAATTCCGCAATCCGAGCATTAGCATCTTCTTTCTCGTCTAGGCAAAAGGTCCGCAGACGGGTGAGGGTATTCCGCAACCCCAGTAAATTGGCAACCACCCAGTAGGTCCCGCTACTTTTCTCGCGAAACCCCTCATCAATGGCGGTAATATTGCGATCGGTCAGAAAATCAACCAAGGTTTGCCGCACCACATCCGGAGGCAGAACCGCCGTGAGTAACCAGTCAGAGAGTTGTTGGGCTTGATTTTCAGTCAGTTGAAACTCCAGCAGCACCAGGTCGAAAATTTGGTTAATCTGGGGTTCTAGGAAATCTTCAGATCGGGCTAGGACTCGAATCATCCGAGGGAAGGATTCTCCCAACAAATCCCGCAGGATACCGGAGAGGATTTTAGCGGTTTTCTGCTCCGTATCCAATTTGAGTTGAGTCAGGGCCAATTCCAGTAACCAGAGAATCGCTGCCTGGATTCGTTCGGTTTCCAGCAGTCGTTTCGCCAACTTTTGCAACTCGCTGGGGGTGAGCAGAGACCCCATAATTGTAGCAGCAATCCGTTCGGCTAATCGTTCCTGGTTGCGGGGAATCAAACCTGGGGTAAACGGAACGCGCCGTCCCTTGAAAGAATAGGCACGGTAGGGACGGAATAGCATTTTAATGGCTAAATCGTTGGTGAAATAACCAATAATTCCCCCGGCGATCGGGGGTAAAATGTAAGGCCAAAGAGACAAGAGATCCATTCGCAATTCAGCGTTTCCTCGTTAAGCATCGCGGGTTAACGGGTAACGGTGAATGGTTGACCCCTCCTCCTCAATACTCAACTGAGACGTTTAGTGACGACTAATACTCCCATGATGCCACCTGAAATGGGGTAATGTGTGGCTTGGGCGAATCCGGCTTGTTTTGCCAGACGGATTTGTTCGGGTCCTTGGGGGAATTTTTCTAGACTGGGGAGGATGTAGGCATATTCATCCTGGAGTCCATTGGCGGTGGCAACGGGGACAACGATGGTTTGAAGAATCCACTGCTGAACGGCGTTGAGGGTGGGATTGTTGGGGCGATGGAAGTCCAAAATGGCTGCGGTTGCACCGGGTTTGAGAACGCGATGGAGTTCCCGCAGACTGCGTGGGATATCGGTGACGTTCCGCAATCCATATCCCATTGTTGCCGCATCAAAAAAGTTGTCGGCAAAGGGGAGATGGAGGGCGTCTGCTTCTATCCATTGGATAGTTCGCGGGGGGTAGAGGCGAGCGCATCGCTGACGGGCGATTTCCAGTTGAGCACAGGAGAAATCCACGCCGAATACCTGTCCGGTTTTGCCGACTCGTTCCCCCAGCAATTGGGCGAGGTCCCCACTGCCACAGCACAAATCTAAGCAAGTATCACCGGCACTGGCTTGACTCCATTTGACGGTCATCAATTTCCAGATCCGGTGTTGTCCCAGACTTAACCAATCGTTGAGGCGATCGTAAACGGGGGCGATGCGGTTAAAGAGGGTTTGAATGCGATCGGCGTCTGTGGTTGTTTCAACAGCAGGAGGGGTCATGGATGATATCGAGTACAAGTTAGGGCTAGGGCCACCTGTTGGGCGGATAGATGCAACAATTCCAGTTCATCCTCGCGCAGGATAGAGGGTTCTTTCCATTGCAGGGATAAGACGGCGATTTGCTCGTTGCGGTAATCAATCGGGATGGCGAGATGGGCTTGGATCCCACAACTTTGGTAGTGGGGGACTGCGGCAAGATCGGGGTCTTTGGCAATATCCACGGCGATCTGAACATTCCCCGAGGCGATCGCCTGGGCAATCAACGGGTCATCCTGCAACCAGTTCTCTATGGTGCCATCTTTACTGTAGGAGCTTTGGGCCTCAGTTAAAGCATTTTTCTCCACCAACTGTAAAATACAGTAATCCGGAGAAAAGTTTTCCCCAAATGCTTGAGCCAAGGGAGGTAGACAAGCCTCTAAACTGTTAGCAGAGCGAGCAACGCCGACAATGGTCATCAGGAGATTGGTTTGCGCTTGAGCGCGTCGCAGTTCCTCTGTCCGTTGTTTGAGGAGTTCGTAGGTTTCTGCCGCCCGTTGAACCACGGTTTTGAGTTCATTGGGGTCCCACGGTTTAGTAATGTATTTATAGACTTGTCCGGAGTTGATGGCTTCAACGAGATCTTCAATATCGGTGAATCCAGTCAAGATAATCCGCACGGTATTGGGAAACTGGGGGACCGTTTTACTGAGAAACTCGGTTCCCTTCATTTCCGGCATCCGCTGATCAGAGATGATCACCGCCACTTCCCCTTCTTGAGAGAGGATTTCTAAAGCACTGGCCCCACTATCGGCTTTAAGGACCTGAAACTCTCGCCGGAAGGTGCGATAGAGCAAATCCAGGTTATCGGGTTCATCATCGACAACCAGCATTTTCGGTTTTTTTCTGCGCTCTCGACTTTTCAATTGACTCTTGATGTTATCTAGTTCAGGGATTGCGTTATCCATAACACTACAATAAACTCCTTTCGCCCCACCGTCTGAGTAACCACCCTCAATCAATAGTACCCAATCTGGGTAGGGGGGTTAGAACATTCCCGGGAAAAGTTGCGATCGCCCAGGGATGCAAGCCCCTTTTCCGGATGTCAACCCGGGATTTTGCCTGGGGTTACCCGTTTTACCTCGGGTTGCTTACGCCTGTGCCCACCCCTGATCGGGATCCCTGGACTGGATTCTCCTGGGAGGCAAGCAGAGGCAACGAGAGGCGATCGGCTAAAATCTTGAATCCTCACTTTCTCCACAGAACCGAATGCTAAACTAATAAATTGACCCTTACTCGTCATGCTTATGAGTTTAAATGTAGTCACCTTAGTTGGTCGAGCAGGCCAAGATCCAAATGTCAAATATTTCGAGTCGGGCGATGTTGTTTGTAATGTTACCCTAGCCGTCAATCGTCCTACTCGGAACAGTGACACCCCCGACTGGTTTAATTTAGGTGTGACCCGTTAGTTAGAAACCTTATTTTCCAAAAATAAGGGGGATTAACTACAAGGAAATTGGGGAAATTCCCAAACCCTTGATAACTGAATGTTCATGTTGGTGAGAGCAAATTATAATATCCCGTTGAAGAGAAAACAACATCCTTCAACCCCTCAAGTCCAACCCTCTCGGATGCAAGAGTGAAAGCATCCTCCTCACCCTTGAAACTAGCAGATTCAACGGTGGCAGCAAAGGAGGAAACGGAGGTCATTCGGACCCTTACCGAAAATCCCTTCTAGCAAGAGGTTATGGGTAGCTGAATGCAAAGGTATGCAACCGTCGTTAACCAGTCCCAGCGAAAGAGGTTGATACGCTGGCGTCAAAATGACCTAGGGTTAAATTGTCATCTTCAACCGAAGTTTGACAGATTGGAATTGCTCATCTAAATGGAGCAATTTGCATCCCCCACACCCTCGGCGGATAGTACCACCCTAACGCCTCAAATCAATGAACATTCGGAACGGGGAGTCGATGACATTTCTTAAAATCGGTCGATATTTTAAGTAGGTGCTAACCGGATAATGTCATCCGACGAGGATTGAGACCGAAGCCAAAGCCTAACTGTAATGGTTATGGATATGCTGATAGTCTCACGGTGATTTGGAGAAAAATTCATCAATTGCAATGCAAATGTCTAATACCAGTCAATCGACTCCGGTGGAATGGAACAACCTCAACTGGCGTAAGCTAGAACGAGCCGTGTTTAAGTTGCAAAACAGAATTTTAAGAGCCGCTCAACGTGGAGATGAAAAAGCCGTTTGCAAGCTGCAAAAAACCCTGGCACGCTCTTGGTCCGCAAAATGTCTGGCAATTAGAGAAAACCTGAAAAAAGTTCATCCCTACCCGGATAGAAATAGAGCCGGTTGTCAGGGGAACTGTAGGAAATCTCAACTCCAAGGGGTGGATAAAAAATTGGGGGAGAAAAAAGGCGATCGCTCGGTTCGGGCTGCCAAAAAAATTCGCAATTGTACCCAACAAATATCACGGCTATTCAAAGCCAATAAAACCGCTAAACTGGAAGATTTAATCCCCAAAATCCACACCATTATTCAAGATTGGCGCAACCAAAATCCGCATCCAGGCAGCACGAAACTCCTGAAGAGACTCCATCATGATTTGCACCAAATCGTCATGCATTGGGGACGCAGAAGGACCGGGAGTTATCACCGAGCATATCATCTCTACTGGGAGCAACTAAATGGCAGAGTCAAACGGGGAAAACAACCCAGTTAAGGGCATTCTTTAACCGGAAATTGACCCCAAAAAGAGGCTTTTTATATCAGCGCACCAAATCACTGAGGAGCCGTATGAGGGGAAACTCTCATGTGCGGTTTTGAATCAGAGGTTAGCGAGGTGACTGGCTAATCGACTGTAACAATTCAGGGGTAAAACAGCAGACGTTGCCGCTCAATATGTCCGAAAAGGGAGTTTAATCGGTGTCAGCGGAAGTTTAAAATTTGAATATTGGAATGACCGTTCCAGCGGCGTCCAACGTTCTAAACCCGTAATCAGAGTCGAACGCCTAGATTTGCTCGGTTCTAAACAGGATAACGAACAGGGTGGAGGAAATATGAAAGGGGGTTATTCCGATGAATTCTAAACCCTAAAAATCACAGGTAAGGACAGGGGATACCCTTGTCCTGCCTGAGTCCCTAAACAAGCATCCCGGAGGAAGAATGGCAGTCACATTGAATCTACAACCGGCGCTCAAACTGACTCCAGAACAGTTTGCCGAGTTAGCGCAAATTAATCAAGAATTACAACTAGAATTAACCGCAACTGGAGCGTTAATCATTATGCCACCCACTGGAGGAGAAACGGGAAATAAAAACTTTGAAATTTATATCGATTTAGGACTCTGGAACCGCAAAAAACGACTGGGTAAAGCCTTTGATTCCTCCACGGGGTTTCGGTTGCCAAATGGTGCCGTGCGATCGCCTGATGTCAGTTGGCTCAAACTAGAACGATGGGAAGCATTAACTCCAGAACAGCGTAAGAAATTTTTACCCTTATGTCCCGATTTCGCCGTGGAATTAGTCTCCGAAACCGATGAGATTCAAACCACCCGGTCCAAAATGCAAGAATACCTCACCAACGGATTGCGCTTAGGTTGGTTAATTGACCCCGAAACTAAAACCGTCGAGATTTATCGTAAAAATCGGCCAGTAGAAATTTTGCAATCTCCTCCAACCCTATCTGGGGAAGAAGTATTACCAAATTTTATCCTAAATTTACAACCAATTGGGTAACTGTTAATCTATAAAAAAACAAGAGAAAAAGGTTTAGGGGGAAGGATGGAAGTTACTTTAAATCTACAACCCGCGTTAAAAATGACTGTAGAACAGTTCGCAGAATTAGCGCAAATCAATCAAAACTTACAGTTAGAATTAACTGCAAATGGAGCGTTAATCATTATGCCACCCACTGGAGGTGAAACAGGCGATCGCAACTTTGAATTAAGCGGCCAATTGTGGGATTGGAACCGCCAAAACCGCCTGGGGAAAGCCTTTGATTCCTCTACTGGGTTTAGGTTGCCGAATGGTGCAGTGCGATCGCCTGATGTCAGTTGGCTCAAACTAGAACGATGGGAAGCATTAACCCCAGAACAACGGAAGAAATTTTTACCCTTATGTCCCGATTTCGCCGTGGAATTAGTCTCGGAAACCGATGAAATTCAAACCACCCGTTCCAAAATGCAAGAATACCTCACCAACGGATTGCGCTTAGGTTGGTTAATCGACCCCGAAACCAAAACCGTCGAGATTTATCGTAAAAATCGCCCAGTGGAAGTATTACAGTCTCCTTCCACCCTATCCGGAGAAGAAGTATTACCGGGTTTTATCCTAACGTTACAACCGATTTGGTAAACTGAAAGTCATAAAAAATTAAAATAAAGCATCAAAACTTAGGAGAATATCATGATTGCTAATCCCAACCACAATTATATGAGTCCAGAAGAATACTTAGAATGGGAGGAAAAACAACCCCTCAAATATGAATATATGAATGGCAAGGTTTTTGCTAAAAATGAAGAGATAAATAGTGAAAATCTGGCCCTAACTGGAAGAACAATTGCTCATAACGAAATAGCCGTTAATTTAACCACTGCACTCAAAAATCATCTGCGGGGAAAAGGATTTAAGGTGCTAATGGCCGATTCCAAACTCGGGGTTTCTGAATCTGGACCTTTCCATTATCCTGATGTCATGGTCACCTGCAATGAACAGGATAAACTTGCCAAAACGGTGATTAACTTCCCTTGTTTAATTGCCGAGGTTCTCTCTCCAGGAACCGAGGGATTTGACCGAGGCCAAAAATTTCAGAACTATCGGCAGATTTCTACCTTACGCGAGTATCTCCTAGTGAGCGCAAACCAAAAAATGGTGGAGTGTTTCCGATTGAATGAAAAAGGGTTATGGGAACTTTCTACTTATGGAGAAGGGGATGAAATAGAACTGACCAGTATAGAGTTTCGGGTTCCTATAGACTTGATTTATGAAGATGTCGTCTTCAGCGAAAAATAACCCGGGTTAACTCCCAATTTTAAAACATCGGCTTGGATAGAGTATTTATTTTAAAAAAATAACGACCTATTTCTAGTATCACTCCATTCAAGCCTTTTTAAATCACTCGAATTGCGTCTTTCCGGTCTTGATGATAACGAGGTGACTCATGAAACGCCTACAGATTTGGAAAACTTGCAGCCTCATTTTATCTGGATTCAGCATTCTGCTCGCCACTCCTGTTTTTGCTGAAATTGTTAACCTGAATTTGCTTCATCTCAATGACATCAATGAAATCACACCACCTCAGAATGAAAATGCTCGGGGGGGATTGGCGCGAGTCGCTACATTGAGACAGCAATTACTAAGGGAAAACCCCCATACTTTTACCCTGTTGGCGGGTGATTTGTTGAGTCCTTCTGGACTGGGAAATGCTCAAATCGAGGGACAGGCGATCGCCGGTCAGCAAATGGTCGCCGTGATGAATACCCTGGGACTCGACTATGCCACCTTTGGCAATCACGAATTTGACCTCAGAAAAGAACAATTTTATGCTCGCTTGCAAGAGTCTAATTTTCAATGGTTTTCCACAAACGTTTCCAATGAATTTGCAGAACCCTTTCAGCAAGTCCCTCGGTCTATCATCTTTGAAATAGCGGGCGAACAAGGTACAGTGGTTAGAGTCGGATTAATCGGGGTAACCCTGGATTTAAACCGGAGAAATTATGTAACCTATACTGACCCAATTGAATCAGCAAAAACTCAAATTCAGCAATTGCAAGGCCAAGTGGATATTCTGGTAGCCCTCACCCATCTCTCCTTTGAACAGGATAAACAATTAGCCGAATCTATCCCAGAAATTGACCTCATTCTCGGGGGTCATGAACATGAAAATATTCAGGTTTGGCGCGGTGCTAATCTCACCCCGATTTTTAAGTCCGATGCCAATGCGAAAACTGTATATGTTCACCGTTTAAGCTATGATACGACCACTCAACAGCTCAATATTATTTCAGAATTAGTCCCCATTACTCAATCCATCCCTGAAGATTTAACCGTGAGGCAAATCATCAATGAATGGCTAGAAAAAGGATATCAAGCCTTTCGAGATAATGGATTTAATCCTGATGAAGTGATTGCCACCCTCACCGAGTCCCTGGATGGGTTAGATAGCCGCATTCGCCATCAACCCACCAACTTGACCAGATTACTCACTCAATTTCTGTTAAATGAAGTAAAGAATGCTGATTTAGCAATTCTGAATAGTGGCGCAATTCGGATCGATGACGTGATTGAACCCGGTCCGATTACCCAATATGATATCCTCAGACTGTTGCCTTTTCCGGGTTTGGTGATGGCAGTTGAAATGAAAGGGAGTCTGCTAGAACAAGTTTTGAACCAAGGAATCGAGAATAAAGGGACTGGGGGTTATTTGCAAACGGCGAATGTCCAGCAGGATATCGATAATAATTGGATGATAGCCGATCGCCTCCTCAAACCCACTCAAACTTACACCGTTGTTCTCCCTCAATTTTTAGTAGAAGGCAGAGAACAAAACTTAGCTTTTTTAACCTGTGAACACCCGGATATTCACTGTGGCGAAGAACTCCGAGATATCCGATTAATTGTGATTAACCAATGGAAAAAACTGTCTCCAGTGACGTTTAATCCTCTGTCAAGGCGATCGCCTTTAGAAAAACTGACCGGAACATCACGCGATCGCGAAACCTGGGCGATCGCCCGTTGAGGGTTAAGCTGGGAGGGAGATTGTAACGAGTCGATTTGGGGTGGCATCCTACCTCTGAGACTTGCACTTCTGTAGCGACACCATCATGAGCAAAGAACCGGAATCCATTACCAGACGCGATCGCATTAACAAAAAGCTCCAGGCACTCAATCCCCCTTGGCAAATCATCCCCTATAGTGACAGATTGGATACCAGCCAACTGAAATGCCATGCCGTTGAGGAATATCCGACTGCCAGTGGTCCTGCGGATTATGCTTTATTCGTCCAGGGTCAGTTGCTGGGGTTCATTGAGGCGAAGCGAGTATCCTTGGGTGCTGAAGGGGTGTTAACGCAAGCAAAGCGGTATTCTAAAACAACGTTTCAGGGGGTGGGGAACTGGCGTGGGTATCGAGTGCCGTTTTTATTTTCCAGTAATGGAGAATTGATTTATTTTCTCGATGTGCGCCAGGAAAATAATCTGTCTCGTCAGATTACCACCTTTCATTCTGCCGATGCCTTAACTGAGTTGTTCAAGCGGGATGAGGAAAGCTGCGATCGCTGGTTTCTGGAGAATGCGATCGCCGAAAATACCCGATTGCGTCCCTATCAGGAAAAGGCGATCGCAGCAACGGAACAGGCGATATCCCGAGGGTTGCGACATTTATTGATTGCGATGGCAACCGGAACCGGGAAAACCTTCTGCACCGTGTCTCAAGTTTACCGTTTGCTGGCATCCAAAAAAGCTCGGCGGATTTTATTTTTAGTCGATCGCCGTGCTTTGGCAGCGCAAGCCGTCCGAGAATTTGCCTCATTTGATACCCCACGCGGCAACAAATTTAATAAAGAATACGAAGTTTACAGCCAGCAATTTCGGCGAGAAGATTTTGGGGAAGAAGAATCCTTTAACCCGGAAGTATTACCCAGTGCTTACTTAACGAATCCCAACGAAACCCATACCTTTGTCTATGTCTCCACCATTCAACGGATGACGATCAATCTGTTTGGGAAAGGGACAGGTGCCGAAGGGGAAACGGGGGATGTTGAAGAGGAAAGCGATGCCGAACAACTAGATATCCCCATTCATGCCTTTGATTTAATTATTGCCGATGAGTGCCATCGGGGATATACCTCTAGCGAGGTGGGTTCTTGGCGCAAAACCATTGACTATTTTGATGCGATTAAAATTGGCTTGACTGCTACCCCGGCAGCGCATACCGTCTCTCTATTTCGCGAAGTGGTGTATCGCTACACCACTCAACAGGCAATCCAAGATGGGTGGTTAGTGGATTATGAGCGCATCGATATTCATTCCGATATCCGCTTAAATGGCACGTTTGTCCGTGAAGGGGAAATGGTGGGCAGAATTGACCGGGAAACGGGTGAAGAGGTTTACGATGAATTAGAAGACGAGCGGGAATTTTCTACCACTGACATTGAGCGAAAAATTACTATTCCTGACAGCAATCGCAAGATTATTGAAGAGATTGCTAAATATGCGTCTCGCCATGAACAAGAAACCGGGCGGTTTCCCCGAATTTTGATATTTGCGGTGAATGATTTAGCCCATATTTCCCATGCAGACCAAGTGGTGAGAATTTGCAAGGAAGTCTTTGCCAGAGGGGATGAATTCGTACAGAAAATCACCGGAAAAGTGGATCGACCTTTGCAATGTATTCGGGAGTTTCGCAACCGTCCTCAGCCTAAAATTGCGGTTACTGTGGATATGCTCAGTACCGGGGTAGATATTCCGAGTTTAGAATTTATTGTCTTTATGCGCCCGGTGAAATCGCGAATTCTCTGGGAGCAAATGTTGGGACGGGGGACGCGCCTCTGTGGGGATATCAACAAAACTCATTTCACAATTTTCGATTGTTTTGGCGGGTCGTTAATCGAGTATTTTGCCGAGGTTAGCAATTTTAAAATCGAACCCCTGCGTCAGCAGAGTGTCTCGGTGAAACAGGTGATGGAAAATATCGTGCAGAATCGCGATCGCGAGTCTTCTCTCAAAGCATTTACGAAACGACTGCATCGCATCCATCGCAACATGAGTGAAGAGGCGAGACAGCAGTTTGCTAACTATATCCCGGATGGGGATATCGGGGGATTTGCCCGCAGTCTGCCGGAACGGATGGAAACCGACTTCGCCAATACCCTGAATTTGCTGCAAAATCCTGGGTTTCAGGATGTTTTGGAGAATTACCCCAAAGCCAAACAGACCTTTTTAGTGGGGTATGAGGGTGAGGATCAAGTCTCGTCTGAAGTCGTGATTCAAGGCAAAAAACCCGAAGATTACCTGGATAGCTTTTCTCGGTTTGTGCGGGAGAATAGTTCCCAGATTGAGGCGATGCGGATTTTACAGGAACGTCCCCAGGAATGGAATTCCCAGGTCCTGGAGGAACTGCGGCAGGTTTTGCAGAAAAATCAGTTTTCTGAACCGCAACTTCAACGCGCACACCAATTGGTGCATAATAAAGCCTTGGCTGACATCATCTCAATGGTGAAACACGCCACGCGCCCAGATGAACCGATTTACACCGCACAGGAACGGGTAAACCGGGCGTTAGCGCGGGTGATGGCAGGCAAGGAGTTTAATCCGGAACAGTTGCAGTGGTTGGGTTACATCGGCGAATATCTGGTGCAAAACTTGACAGTTGAGATAGATGATTTTGAATATGCCCCGATTTTCGAGCGTTATGGGGGATTGGGAAAAGCGCAAAAAGTGTTTCAGGGACAGTTAGAGGCATTGATTGCCCAAATTAATCGGGAAATTGCCCTTTAAAATCCCTTTTCCAGGGTTGTCAGCTCAATGGATATTAAGAATGGATGTCGTAAATAAACTCTGGGGATTTTGCAATACCCTCCGCCATGATGGGATTGACTATGGCGACTATATCGAACAGTTGACCTATCTGCTGTTTCTGAAAATGGCGGATGAGAAGGGGATTAAGATTCCCCAGGGGTGCGAGTGGGACAATCTTAAATCCTATTCCGGGACGGATTTAGCTGACTATTACTTGGATATCCTGCGGCAATTGCGGGAGGAACGGGGATTACTGGGGGATATTTTCACCCAGGCAATGCCGAGGTTTAACAATCCAGTGAACCTCAAACGCCTGATTGCCATGATTGATGAGGAAGAGTGGACCTCCCTAAATGTGGACGTGAAGGCGCAGGCGTTTGAGGGATTGCTGGAAAAGGCGGCAAGCGAAGGGAAAAAAGGCGCGGGACAGTATTTTACCCCTCGGGTACTGATTCAATCCATCGTCCGGTTAATGAAACCAGACCCTCGGGTGAGTCCCCATTTCAAGATTTGCGACCCTGCCTGTGGGACTGGGGGTTTTTTGGTGGTGGCGTATCAGTGGTTGATGGAACAGACGGGGGGCGTTTTTGACCGCAAGGACATTAAGCGAATCAAAACCCAAACCTATTACGGACAAGATTTGGTGCCCCGTCCCCGGCGTTTGGCGTTGATGAATCTATTTTTGCAGGGGTTGGAACCGACGATTTATCTCGGGGATGCGATTTACGAAGCCGATCGCGCAGAACGTTATGATTGCATTTTGACCAATCCGCCCTTTGGCACAAAAGGGGCGAATCAAGCGCCGGGACGGGATGACTTTACCATTGAGACGAGTAACAAACAGTTAAATTTTATCCAGCACGTTTTGACGACGCTCAAACCCGGGGGACGCGCGGCGATGGTGTTGCCGGATAATTGCTTGTTTGAGGATAAGGCGGGAGAAGTGTTTAAAATTGTGATGCAGGATTGCAACGTGCATACTGTATTGCGCTTGCCTCGGGGAACCTTTACGCCTTATTCTCAAGGGGTGAAAGCGAATGTGGTGTTTTTGCAGAAAGGTTTACCCACTGAGGCGGTGTGGATTTTTGATGCCCGTTCCAATGTGCCGGGGGTAACGAAGAAAGAGCGCCCTTTGACATCCCAGCATTTTGCGGAATTCGAGCGCTGTTATGGGGATGACCCGAATGGAAATAGCAAGCGGGAAGATTTGGGACTCGAAGGGCGGTTTCGACGGTTTTCCCTAGCGGAAGTTCAGGAACGGGATTACAAACTGGATTTGACTTGGCTCAGGGATGAGAGTTTAGAGGATGCGGATAATTTGCCGGAACCCCAAGACTTGGCGAGTGAAGCTATTACTGAGTTAGAAGCAGTAGTGGATGATTTGAAGGATATTTTGGCTTTGATGGAGTTGGATGGCAATGACTATTTATAAAACCTCAATGATGATGGCGGACTCCACACCGTTAGATAAAATTAAGCTATAATTTTTTCAACCTTTATAAATTGAACCTGCAAAATATAAAATGGAAATTCTAAAACTCAAAATCCGGGCTGATGGGGAAGGAAAAGTAGTTTTACAAGTGCCTCAAAATTTAGCGAATCAAGAGTTGGAAATAGCTATTATTTATCAAGCCACTTGTCCACCCCCCGTCACTCAACGCCCAGAGGAATTAGGCTGGCCTCCTGGTTTTTTTGAACAGACCGCAGGCTGTTTAGCAGATGAGCCCTTGGTCAGATATGATCAAGGGAAATATGAGGTTAGGGAGGTATTTGATTGATTTATTTGCTAGATACAAATGTCTGTATTCTGTATCTAAATCGTCGCAATTCTGGAATACAGAAACATTGAGAGCATTTATCTCCCCGGGATATTGCGGTGTGTTCTGTAGTTAAAGCAGAATTGTTTTATGGAGCGATGAGAATCTCAAACCCTGCTCGCACACGGGCGCTACAGGAGGTATTTTTAAATCAGTTTATTTCTTTACCGTTTGATGATGCCGCAGCGAGTATTTTTGGGAGGATTCGTGTTCAATTGGCCGCTTTAGGAATGCCCATCGGTCCCTATGACCTCCAAATTGCCGCGATCGCTTTAGTGAATAATCTGATTTTAGTAACCCATAATGTTCGGGAGTTTGAACGAGTGGAAGGGTTACGCCTAGAAGACTGGGAAGCCTAAAACTGAGATGCTATAGAATACAGAATAGATGATAAAATTTTTGACAAGTATTCTGAAAGGGATGCAAGGGAATGGGGATGTTTTCCAGAAGAGTTTACCTAATACGTTGGTGTAATCGCTTTTCTGGAACTGCAAGACTGGAGAGGCGATCGCAGAGTTAGAAGCGGTGGTGGATGATTTAAAGGATATTTTGGCATTGATGGAGTTGGATGGGGAGGATTAGGAATGGTTGACAGTAGGACAGATCGAAGTCGAGGTCTCCAAAATTTACCTGAACTTTCTCAGGGGTGGGTTTGGACTATTACCAGCGAGATTTGTGCTTCCGTCAGAGACGGGACACATGATACCCCAAAATATGTTGTTAATGGAGTTCCATTAGTTACTTCAAAAAATCTAAAAAATAATTGTATAGATTTTGTAAATACTAAAAAAATTAGCGATGAAGATCATCAACAAATAAGCCTACGTTCAGGAGTAGATAAAGGTGATATATTGATGGCAATGATTGGAACAATTGGGAATCCTGTAGTTGTTGAGACCGAGATAGAATTTAGTATTAAAAATGTAGCGCTTTTTAAAAAAAATGAATCTGCTATAAATTCCTTATATCTAAAACATTGGCTACAAAGCGAATTTTTAAAAAACTTTCTAGAAAATGAAGAATTTTTAAAGGGAAGTACACAAAAATTTATTCCTTTAAAATATCTACGAGTTCTGCCAGTCCCCTTACCACCCCTCAACGAACAACGGCGCATTGTTGCCAAGCTGAAAAAGCTGCTGGCAAAAGTGGACGCCTGCAAACAGCGATTAGAGAAAATCCCCACCATCCTGACTCGCTTTCGTCAATCGGTCTTAGCTGCGGCTTGTTCCGGTCGCCTCACAGCCGATTGGCGCAAACAAAATCCCGATGTTGAACCCGCATCAGAACTATTAAAGCGGATTCAGGAGGAAAGTCAACAGCGTTATGAGGAGGAGTGTGCCAAGGCTAAAGCAGAGGGAAGGAGAAAACCGAAAACTCCTTTCAATCAAGATTCTTCTGTAGATTTTGAACTGGATATCAATTTACCCTGTTCTTGGTGTGTCACCTCTCTAGGTTCTATTACGGAAACTCAGGGAGGAATTCAAAAAACACCCAAAAGAAAACCTAAAAATAATCCTTATCCTTATCTGCGAGTTGCCAACGTTTACCGAGGCTATCTAAATCTTGATAATATTGAGTATTTTGAAATATTCAATTCCAGAGAATTAAATACATGGAAATTACAAGCAGGCGATTTACTTATTGTCGAAGGCAATGGTAGCTCCAAAGAAATTGGGAGATGCGCTATTTGGAATGGGGATATAGAAAACTGTGTTCATCAAAATCACATTATTAGAAGCAGGCCATTATCTATAGTTCAGCCAAGCTTCTTGCTAACTTATCTAAATTCCCCTCAAGCAATCGTGGTGATGATGCAACTATCTAGTTCTACAAGTGGTTTGCATACACTTAGTGTTAGTAAAATTAATAATATTGTTATTCCGCTTGCTCCCCTCCCCGAACAACAAGAAATTGTCCGGCGAGTGGAAGCACTATTCCAAAAAGCCGATCGCATCGAACAACGCTACGAAAAAGCCAAAGCGCATATTGACCAACTCACCCAATCCATTCTCGCCAAAGCCTTTCGAGGTGAACTCGTCCCCCAAGACCCCAACGACGAACCCGCCTCGGTACTCCTCGATCGCATTCGCGAGGAACGCGCCAACCCACCCCAAGCCAAAACCGCTAAAAAATCCACGGAGAAAACCCCCAAAGGAACAGGAAAGCGGGGAAGGAAGAAAGCACAACCGCCTGAACCCCCCGAATCGGACAACTCAGAACCGATTCAGTTAACGCTACCGGGAATCGAGTAGGGTGGCAATTTTCCACTGGAAAGGCGATTTTTATGGATCGTTGAGGGCGTCACCGATTATCATAAAAAATGGCTCATCAGACGCAAACTGATGAGCCATTAGCAATTAATGGACAGCAGCCAGGAACTGCTTATCCACCTTTGTGTTTGGTTTTATCCACTAACTTGTAATATAGGTTAGGCTCGGGTGTAGGGGGCAGGGGGTTTCCTTTAATCGACGTAATTTCCGGCCCCTTACTGCCGCCGCGCGGCCCCGTCAACTCGTATTGACCACTCACAGGCGTTATATTCCCTGGTTTGTAAAGTGGCTTCATATCTCCTCCTTATTGTTTAACAATACTCCTATATTATAATTTTATCTTATAAGTTTTGTAAAAAAGTATTATTACATTTTATAAATATAAGCTTAAGGATGGATAATTGTCGGTTGCCACATTACTTGTCGTCTTGCCAAATTAATGTCGCTGAAATTGATAGACTGAATCCCTCTGTGCATAAAGGTTCAGGCTATTTTTACACGATCACGCGACCCCAAACTGGGTTTGACAAATTAAATGTCGTCTTGTGGAATTTTGACAAATTAGATGTCGTTTCTTGTCAAAGGTAGTGGCAGGCGATTGTAAGTAGGCTCTTCTGCACTGTGCGGCAACTGTTTAATCATTAATCAGATTGTCGCCACCGTGGGAGAAGCACCGACAACCTGATTGATTGCTGGGCGATATTAATTTGTCAACACCCTTTCAACGACATTAATCTGTCAAAACGACAAATAATGTGGCAACCGATAAGCGGAACTAAATAATTAGAAAAGGTCATATCTGACACTCTTTAAATTTACAATTAGTTGCTTAGGTACTATCTCAACAGCAATCGCTCTAATTGCAATCTGTCCATCGGATTAATCTAGTTAAATTTATTATATGTCTGAAGTAAGAGTTACTAGATGACAGCCTGTAAAACAGGAATAGAGATTTCCCAATTTGATAAAATAGCTCTGGGGATAGATGGCGGCAATATTAATGATTAGATACTTTTAAAATAGTCAACTTTTAAAATAGTCAACTTTGGTCCAGAATTTATGCTCAGTTTATCTTCTCCCCTTAAACAGGTATTCCACTGCCCGGAAGAATCGGATTTTTACGCGCACTGCTTGGAAAGTTTAGTGTTAAATGCCAGCGATAATTCTCGACTTATTGTAGAGTTTGGTTCAGGAGAGGGAAGTCCAGTTATTAAGTCTTTGCTGAGAACGGATTTTGACGGGACAATACAGGGATTTGAGCTAAATCAAGTAGCGTGGAAAATTGCTCAGTCTCAAATTAAGGAATATGAACTGAGCGAACAATACAGCGTCAACAATTGCTCTTTTTTTGATTCGCCTTTATACGAGTCAGCGGATTGTATCATCTCAAATCCGCCTTACTTGCCAGCGGTGGATGATAAGATTTACCAGCCGCTGTTGCACGGGGGGAGTGATGGTTGTACAATTGCTAAAAAACTTTTATCTCTCGGCTGCGACGAAGTTTTGCTGATGGTTTCTAGCTATTCTAATCCGGTGGGTTTGCTCGATTATGCCTTGAAGCGAGGCTACTCGGTTGCGAATTTTGAGATTGCACCTTTAAATTTTGGCTATTATAGCTCGGAACCCAAAGTGAAAAGAGCGATCGCCACTCTCCGAGAACAGGGAAGGGCTTTTTATTCGGAAAATATCTATCTGCTGGCTGGAGTTTTGTTTAAGAAGCAGCAAAAAGCGCAAAGAGATTTGTCGATGGAGCTAATTAAGTTAATAACAGCATTTTAAGCTATATCCTAGGGTGCGTCAGTCTCTGACCCACCCTAGGATATAGCTGTTAATTCTGTTCTGTGGCTTGGATCGATCGCACTACAGCAGCCGCAGCCCGATCGCCGATCGACTTCTCCTGATCGTACCCCAACACCAGCTCCCACGCCTCCTGCGGGTATCTATCAACCAGCGGGATCGCCACTTCATCCAACATCCAGCGACCGTGACGCTCATCTTCTTTGATATGTAGTTCCCAATACCCCATCGCAGCTTGCGAGAGGCCCAGACGCTGGGCGGCGGCTAGATAATTGCGGTAAGCGACAGGCCCTGCCACCTCAAAATAAGTGAGTCCGCCGTTGTAGCGCAGAAAATGGCGCTTGCGTTCGGTAAGCAGGAAGTTGTGATTAATGCCGCAGAGCACTTGCCAAGGCACTAAATCGAAGTACGCTTCCGGTTCCGTACTCATATCGAATTCAGCCAGCATTTGAGCAAAAAAGGTCGAGTGCTTGCGGGGGAGGCGACCGCCGCCGTATTCTTCGATCAGCACTCGGGTAAGGGTGCATTGAATTTCGTTGCCAGCACCGCCGAGGATGCGAGAAAGGCGGCTGGCTTCAACTAAACCGTCGAAAGAGGCGATCGCCAGCAGGTGTCTGTATCCGTCTGCTGTCATCTGTTCCCGCAAATAGCGATCGCTCTCGTTCAAAGGAGGATCGACATCAGCGGCGGCGCGATCGCGCAGCGCTTGTTTGATATCCGGCAATTTTTGCAGCGCTGCAACGTCGATTTGCGCGATTTCCCACTGCTGCCAAGGTTCCTCAATCCGATCGCGCACAGAACGCAAATAGTGCGATCGTTCGTTGTTGTAGCGGCTTAAATCGTCGTACCAAAACAAGTTGAGGCGGTTGATGCGGTAAAGCACACGCTGCAAGAAGCGGTGAGCGGCTTCATCCCCCGGTTCCTGTTGGTAAGCCGATTGAATTGCATCGGCGATCGCGCTTTCAAAATCGCTGACCAGTAACGGTTTTGTCGCCAGCGTCTTGTCTAAGTCCTCGACTTCTAGCAAATTGACAAATTGCCGCTCGGCTGCTTCATAATTTAGTAGGGATTGCTTTTTGGAAAGACTCGGCGAGTGTGAAGAAGGAAGTATCTCTATCGTGTTTGGCATGGAATCAAGTTATGCTAAATCTAATTATTGTGCTGCCTACCCAAACAGCCAACCTGTTCCAGATTGCTGAGGATGATGGCTACTTCATTTCACGATAACGAACCAGTCAGCCGCATACACCTTTCCATTGATAGAGATTTGATCGCTACCGTCTCATACCCTTTTTATCGGTTGCCACATTAATTCTCGTCTTGACAGATTAATGTCGTTGAAAGGGTGTTGACAAATTAATATCGCCTAGCAATCAATCAGGTTGTCGGTGCTTCTCCCACGGTGGCGACAATCTGATTAATGATTAAACAGTTGCCGCACAGGGCAGAAGAGCCTACTTACAATCCCCTGCCACTACCTTTGACAAGAAACGATATCTAATTTGTCAAAATTCCAAAAGACGACATTTAATTTGTCAACCCCAGTTTGGGGTCGCGTGATCGTGTAAAAATAGCCTGAACCTTTATGCCTAGAGGGATTCAGTCTATCAATTTCAGTCACATTAATTGGGCAAGACGACCCATCATGTGGTAACCGACAACATATCTAAAAAGCGGGCAGCGAGAATCGAACTCGCATCAATAGCTTGGAAGGCTATGGTTTTACCACTAAACTATGCCCGCAGTTGGCAGCGTTAGCTACATGATCCAATATAGCATGACTTTTCTAAATTGCAAGATGTTTTTTTAACAAAGGCTGAAATTCTGTCGGGGAGAGGGTTTCGGTTGTGGCGATCGCGGGGATAGCGCTCTTAAACCCGGACTCGATTCGGCGGGGTTACTCCCCAGGGGAGTGAGGCGCGTGTCACTATAGAGGGGTAAGCATTCAGGATTATTCCAGGATCATGGATACGGATCCTTTTTATAAGCGCTTTCCTAAAGTTGAGATCCCCCGACGGGGGGCGGCTTTTATTATCGATTATTGGGTTGTGTTGCTGTTGAGTTCCCTGGGAGGCGATCGCACGGTTGAGGGGATGTCATGGAGTCAAGTCTTCTGGTTCCTTCTCCTGTGGTTGGTAATGCGGGTGTTCCTTCCCGGGCGCAATCACGGTCAAAGTTTAGGGCGCTGGGCGCTGGATATTACCCTAGTCGAGTTGCGATCTGGGCGGACTCCCTTATTGCTGAATTTATTTAAGCGGGAGGCAATCGCCGGTGTCGGTGCAGTGTTGGTGGCGATCGGGTTGAGCCACCTGAACCCCGGGCATGGTGTGGGGATGCTGTTACTCGTTCCCTTGGCGATCGACTGTAGCGCAGTTTCCTCGGACCCCTTTCGCCGACAAGCGTTTCACGATCGCATTGCCAACACGATGATTATCGGGACCCTCCGAGGATTTTCCCTGGATATCAAGTTAAAACGGGCGTATCGCAAACTTCGCCGCGCCTATCAAGAATTTAAGCAAAATCGCAGCAGTCGCTCGTTTGAGGACACTCGGCAATATCGAGGCGATCGCGATGAGGTTCAAGACACTCGCCCATATCGAGGCGATCGCAATGACTTTGACGACTTCGAGGATTAAACTTGGGGGAGTCGGGAGAGCAAATCCGCGTGGGTTAACGATTGTTAACCGGAAGTCGGACTAATAAGAAAACTTAATCTAGTGAAAATGGGCGAAATAGACAATTCTATGAGATAATCATAAATCGTGTCTAAATCTGTCCTTATTGGGAGCGGGGAGACCTAATGGCTAAAGGTGTCCGAATCATTATTACCTTGGAATGTACCGAGTGCCGGACTAATCCGGACAAGCGCTCCGCTGGAGTGTCTCGGTACACGACTCAGAAAAACCGTCGAAATACTACCGCACGCTTAGAACTTAAAAAATTCTGCCGGTACTGTAACAAACCGACGGTTCATAAAGAAATCAAATAGATGAGACGTTTATCCTCAAGGCAACAACTGGGGCTTTGAGGGGGCGTCTCCCAATTTGTTAAGAGTCTGTGACTTGTCCATTCAAAAAACTGTACAGAGATTGAACTGCTATGGCATACTACCGTCGGCGTGTTTCGCCAATTAAACCGGATGAACCCATCGACTACAAAAATGTAGAACTGCTGCAAAAATTCATCACCGAGCGCGGAAAGATTCTGCCTCGGCGGATTACAGGCTTAACCGCCAAGCAGCAACGGGAACTCACCCAAGCAATTAAGCGCGCCAGAATTGTCGCCTTGTTGCCATTTGTGAACCAAGAAGGATAAAAATAGTGGCACTGAAGGCTTTTAGATTTTAGGTGCGATCTGATATCTAAAGTCTAAAACCTAAACGCTGGGGTATCGATCGTGGAAAAGGGAACGCTGCTCGAATATCGGCTGAACGGGGACCGACGTCTAGCCGTAGCCGACCGTCCGGATGGCAAGAAAAACTGGGTTGTGGTGGATGAAAACGGTCAAGCCAATAGCATTCCACCCAGACAAATCGCCTACGAAATCGGTGGAGGTTCCTATAAACCCTCCGATATCCCGAACTTCCGCAAGGAAGTAGAGAAATATCTCGACCCGGATAGTTTAGAGGTGGCGTGGGAAATCTTGGTCGAGGAAAACCGGGGGGTTGACCCCGGGGAAATGGCGATGTTGCTCTTTTCAGAAAATGAGCCGCCTAATCGCTATGCCTCTTACTTGTTGCTGTCTGAGGATAAGCTCTATTTCAAGCAAAAAGGGGACCGCTATGAGCCGCGATCGGCCACGCAGGTTGCGGAACTCAAGCACCAACAGGAAGTAGAAACCCAACGACAGCAAGAGTGGGGCAATTTTGTGGCCCGGGTGCAGCAACGACTCGCTGGGGATCTGGTGGAGTGGGAAAGTAGCGATCGCATCCGCATTGAAGCCCTAGAAAAATATGCGGCCCTGGCAGAAGAAGCGCGAGAACGCAATCAAGCCAAGGAAACTCTCTCATCTCTAGGCCGGACCGATACGCCCCAAGCTGCCTTTAAGCTTTTGGTAGAGTTAAAGGTGTGGTCTGAACACGAAAATTTAGTTTTACGGCGAACTCAGATCCCAACTCATTTTTCTATCAAGGTACTGGAAGTGGCCCAACGGTGTTTGAATTTTCCGCCTCCTGATCTGGATGCAAACAACCGCCTAGATTTGACCCATCTCAAGGTCTATACCATCGATGATGAAAGCACCCTAGAAATCGATGATGGGGTGAGTTTGGAATACCTGGAAGATGGCCGTCAACGGCTGTGGATTCATATCGCAGACCCGACGCGCTTGCTGTCTCCGGGGGATGAATTAGATTTAGAAGCCCGTCGGCGCAGCACTACGGTTTATCTGCCGACGGGGATGGTGCCCATGTTTCCCCATGAACTGGCAACGGGTCCCATGAGTTTGGTGCAGTCGCAACTTTGCGCGGCCCTAAGTTTTTCGGTGATTTTAGAGGAGAGTGGCGCGGTAGCGGAATATAGCATCCATGTGTCTACGATTAAGCCGACTTATCGGCTGACTTACGATGATGTGGATGAGATGTTGCAACTCGGGTTACAAGCGGAACCGGAAATTAGCGCGATCGCCGCTTGGTCAAAACGTCGCCATGCGTGGCGGGTGGCTCAAGGGGCCATTACTATTTCCATGCCGGATTCCTCCATCAAGGTAGATGAGAATGAGGAAATCACGGTCCAACTCTTGGAAGATTGTCCGTCTCGGCAATTGGTGGCGGAAATGATGATTTTGGCTGGGGAACTGGGTGCACGCTATGCCCAAACCCACAATATTCCGGTTCCTTTTCGGGGCCAACCTCAGCCGGAATTGCCTCCGGAAGAGGAATTGCTGATTTTACCGGCGGGTCCGGTGCGATCGAGTGCGATCCGGCGCTGTATGCCAAAAAGCGAGATGGCAACAACTCCCTCCCGTCATGCCAGTTTGGGGTTGGATGCTTATATCCAGGTGACTTCTCCAATTCGCCGCTATAGCGATTTATTGGCCCATTTCCAGATTAAAGCGCACCTGCGGGGGGACCCGTTACCCTTGGGGGTGTTAGAGGTGCAGGAAATTGTCCAGAGTATCGGGATGGCGGTGCGAGAGGCATCTTTGGTGGAACGCCAAACCAATCGGTATTGGATTTTGGAATATCTGCGCCGTCATTCCGGGGAAGTGTGGCAGGCGGTGGTGTTGCGCTGGTTGCGTGAGGATGAAAATCTCGGGTTGATTCTGTTGGAAGATATTGGCATCGAGTTGGCATGGCGTTTCCCTCGGGCGGTTTCCTTGGGCGATCGGCTAGATCTGCAAGTCGCTTATGCGGATCCCCGAGAGGATCAGATCCATTTCCAAGAGATGGTGTATCAAACCGCTCAATTGTAAGGGCTTTTTGCCTGAACCCACACTTAATAGACCTCTTGCAAAATACTGTAGAGATCCCCCCAACCCCCCTTTTTAAGGGGGGCTTTTTAGAATTTTGCAACAATTCTAGGGGGTTTTAGGTTAAGGTTGTTTCTTGTTAACTAATGATTTTAAGACAAGCTAAAGCCTTTAAGACGCTGCCTTTTGAGATGGGTTTTTAGAGGCTTTATATTTAGAGAAAGGGGATAAGAAACCGGGTTTCTGGCGATAATTGTGGGCTTTCTTGGCCGAGATTTTGTCAAAAAGCTCGCTTGTCTTCCTGCTGCTGTACTGAAGCCATACGAGAGGTTATGATGATGAACGGTTCTAATTTTACATCTGTGTATCCTTTACCTCCGACAGAGGAAGAGGCTAAATTAGCGAAGGAAATTAGCCAGATTTTGGCACTTTACACCGAGGGAAAGAAACCCGAAATTATAATCAAGACTGATGAAATGAAAACTCAGGCGATCGCAATCCCTGAGTCGGCTTTTCTGATGTTGGTTGACATTTTAGAACAGATGGCTCAGGGGAGAGCCGTTAGCCTTGTTTCCTTCCCCGCAGAACTCACGACTCAAGAAGCGGCCAATATTTTAGAGGTGTCCCATCCGTATTTGGTGGAATTACTGGACTCGGGAGAAATACCCTCCCAAACAGTGGAGACAACGCGATCGGTGCGGTATGAAGATGTGCTGGACTACAAGAAACAGATTGATGAAAAACGGGGGTAAAGGTTGGATGAGTTAGTTTGTGGACGTTTGAACCTTAAACAGGGGATATGAGTGAATTGGGGCAATTTTTCAGATTCTTTAACGGTTATTAATCTGGGGAATGTTTGCAGTTGTGACACCGACGGGGGGATAACGACTGAAGTCGTTACTACGAACTTTTAGGGGGCTGGGGTTGGGGCTTGTGACAGTTTATGAATTTGGCTCTGGCCGATCGCCCAATTGAGAAAAGATAGCGCATAATCTGGTTAAGCGCTATGAGGGCCTTCCCATGTCTTCTGACACTGAGCTACCGATTGAACTTGAAGTAAAACTCCGACTCCGTGAACCCGGTCTCTTGGCAAAGCTTGATACTTTAGTGAGTCTGGGGTTACTCTCGGATGCACAGGTAAAAGTTCTGTGCCGAACCTATCTGAGTGAACCGTTACCGGAACCCCAGGTGATTGTATCACCGATCGCTCAGAAGGTGGAGGAGGAGGAGTGGGCGGATGAGCCTGTACTCCTTCCCGTTTCATCTCCTGTCGCCGCGACTAAAACAACGACTCCGCGTCAACCGCCTAAACCTCAATGGATACAGTCTCTGATGGCGGAACTGAGTGTTCGCTGGTTACTGTTTCTGGGGGTGTTTATGGTGGTGCTCTCTTCTGGGGTCCTGGCGGCCACCCAGTGGGAGCGATTTCCCCCAGCCGGTCAGTATTTGGTCTTATTTGCCTATACTCTTATTTTCTGGGGAGTGAGTGTTTGGGCGCAGCGACAGGCTCAATTACGGCTGACGGCTCAAACCTTGCAATGGGTGAGTCTGTTGCTGCTGCCGGTGAATTTTTGGACAATGGATGGGTTTGGCTTGTGGCAGTCGCCTTTGGGATGGGGGGCGATCGCCGTTGCTACCCCTGTCCTAAGTTTCATCGCTTGGCAGGTTCTTCCCTTGCTTTTGGGCGATCATCGCCAATCCCGACGGACTCTGTTTCCCTTGGCGGTTTACCCCGTCCTGTGTTATCTCCATTGGGGATGGTCATTCCCGGGATTGGCCACGATCGCCGTTTATCTGGGAACGATCGCAACAGCTTTGGCTACGGTGTCTCCTCAGAAGAAAAAATCAGTTGTTAACTCCGAATCCCCCTTACCTTCTAACCTTCAACCTTTTAAGATTCTCCTCTTCTCCTACGCTTTAGCGATTCTCTGCGGACGGGCAATTTTTGGAGTCGGGGTGCCGATCGCTCAGTTAGGATTGGCGATCGCTATTGGCGGTTGGATCATCTTGGAATCGGACCTCACAAAAGACCCTACCCCCGTTAGAGAGCCTATACCCCCTCTCACTGGAGTGGCAATTCTCCCCACTCCAGTGAGAGCTAATCCTCCTCAACTCTTCGGTTATTTAGGGGGATGGTTGATGTTTGCCGGTTGGTTAGTTTCCGTGGGAGAGCAACCCTGGCAGGCGATCGCGATTAGTGCTTTAGCTTTATGGTGGCTGGGTCGTCGCCTCCCTCGATTTTTCCACTTGTTTGATACGATTGCAATTTTTACAATCACCTTACAAGCCTATTGGTTAATTCGCGATATTATTCCCCCAACCGTTCGCACCAGTGCGATCGCCACGGGGACACAACTGGCTCAGGCACAACAGAGTCCTTGGGCATTGCTGGGCTTAACCTTCTTTCCCTATCTACTCTTTGTCGTCTGGCTAACCGACTGGTTGTATCGTCGCCCACCGGCTCAATTAGAGCAGGGGGCGAAAGTTTCAGCCAAAGCCGGGGATATTTGGGCCTTGGGATTTGGAGTGATTCTCACCCTGTTGAGTATCCCCGCCTCTTCCATGCGATCGCTGAATTTATTGGCTTCTACTCTCACTCTAGCCGTGGTGACCGATCGCCGGTTAAAGTGGCGAACTCACAGCCCCACTCCTGCTCGTCCCATCCGTCCAGGAGAGTTTGGGCCTTTTGACTTTTTGGTTTACCTAAGTCATGTGAGCGGACTGCTGGCCCTGTTGTCCTTTGTTCATTGGGGATTTCCCCGGTTATCCATCTTCCTTTGGGGGCTAATTTTATTAGCTCTGGCAATCGCAGAATGGGCAGTTTCTCTCACTTTAGAATTCAAGCCTGATTTGGCGTTGAATCTGCGGATTTCAGCTTGGATTGAAAGTTGTTGGCCCATTGGTTTAGGACTGGCGAGTGTCAGTTATATCTTCTGGGTGGGCAATTATGAGGGGTTATTCTATGTTGATGCCGCACATTGGGGAATCCCGTGGTTGGCGACTCCCTTGGCATTGACTGCGATCGCACATTTTTCCCCCGATCGCCGCCCGGTGGCAACGGGCTTGAGTATTGCAACGTTAATTCTGGCCCAGCCTTTAGTGTCCTTGACCGCACCCACCTCGTTATTGGGATGGGGAATCGCCACAGTGTTGATGCTGGTGAATACCCGGTTATGGCAACGGACCGTTGTAGCGGCGATCGCCATTGGCTTTGGATTATGTTTTGTATCCCTGTTATTAAACATGGAGGTATTTGGACTACCGCCCATTTCCGCAGAGGGGTGGTTTGTCGTGAGTGCGATCGCCGTCGCTGCCTTGTGCGTCAGTTATGCCTTGACGAGACAGCGGTCCAGTTCTCTGGCTCAAATTTATGCAAAAGCCTATCAAGGATGGGCGATCGGGTTGGGAGGTTTAGCATTAACGGCCATTTCTACTCATTCCTCTAATCTGTATTTCGGGGGATTTGCGGAATCCTCGGTGCCGATTTTAATCGCCACCATTTTGATAGCTGGAACCCTCACCTATCGGATGTGGTTATCTCCGGCGGTTTGGACCTTTTATGCCTTGGGTTGGGCGGTTGAATTAATCGCCGCAGAAACCTTGATATTTTTCGGGCGATCGCTGATGAGTTTGGCGATCGCTAACCTAGTCCTGGGATTGGTTGCCGCCTTAGCCGGTGAATGGTGGATTCGTCGCACCGGCAGACCCCTACGCACCAGTTGGAAGGTGATTCCGTTAATTTATGGGGTGTTGGGACAGGCATTAAGGTGGGGCACTCTCACCAGTTGGAGTGGATTAACCACCTTGACATTAGTGGTGATTGCCTTGACTATTGGACGCCGCAGCCGGGAAATGAAACCCTTGGTTTATTTAGCCCTAATTGGCATTTCTGTTTCCGCTTATGAGTTTCTCTATTATCAAATTTCTGGGTTACCTGATGCGGCTCAATTCATTGCCATTGCCACCTTGGGTGCAGGGATTGTTTATAACTATCGATGGCTGGAACCTTGGTTAACAGATTACCTGAATTTGACCAAAAAGGAAGTCGAATTTTTTGCTCACACTCACTGGGGTTTGAGTAGTTTTGTCTGGTTGAGTGCCATTATCCTGTTCTCCGAAAGTGTGACAGAAGCCAGTTCCCTGGGGTCGATTGACCTGATTGGAGTGGGAACTGGGGTGTTTTTAACCAATTATGCCCTCTTGCAGGGTCGGTTCCCCGAATTCAAAGCGGGTGAATCTGATCCGCGCGATCGCCCCGAAGCGGTTCAATCTGCTGAAACTTGGGTGTATATCAGTATGGCTGAATCCGCAGCAGTGGGCTTTTATGTATTTGGATATCTTCCTGGCAATTTACAGGAAATGTTCATCGCCTGGGGGGGTGCGATCGCCTGTGTTGCCGCTTATTTCTTAGATGTTTTCCCCTGGGACCGTTGGGGATGGCCCCTCAAACCTTGGCGGTTGATGGCGCGACTCCTCCCCGCATTGGCGATTATCACCACGGGACTCGGGTTTTTCGGGGACACCAATCAAGTTTGGTCAGTTTCTGCGCTGATCGTCGCTGCTTTTTATGTGTTCCTGAGTTATTTCCATCGTCAAATTCGGTTGACTTATTGGAGTGCTATCCTACTCAATTGGGTGATTCTGCGGGGGCTTTTGGAGCAATTCGTCACTGATCCGATCGCCTATATTATTCCCATTGCTGCCGGTATTTTATACTTTGCCCAGGTTGAACCCACCCTCCAACCCCCCGATCGCAAAGAACTCCGTCACGGGATCAGGGTATTGGCGATCGGCAGTATTAGCTTTACCTGTTTACTCACAACTCACTGGCTAATTTCAGGCATCGTCAGTTTATTGATTGGCGTGGCTGGGTTAACCTTGAGAATCCGCGCCTTTCTCTATGTGGCAACCGTCACATTTTTACTCAATGCCATCTATCAACTGATCATTCTCAACTCCCTTTATCCCTTTTTGCGATGGGTGATTGGGTTATTCGTGGGGATTGGCTGTATTTGGATTGCCGCAACGGTGGAAACTCGTCGAGAACAATTGGTCACACTTCTCCAAAATTGGCGGGTAGAGTTAGACTCTTGGGATTAATATCAAATCCGGTACTCTTCGGATTTAACCCGCACCCTGTTCGCGCAGCGTTCCGCTAGGAAATGGGGGGTCTATACGGACAAAGCCCGATAAGCGCGGGCTAATCTCATAGAGCAATTGTAGAGTGGGAAAAAGCCTATTTACTCCGAAGAGATGGGAAAAATCCCACCCTCCAATTGCTAGACAACTTTGTTTTTAATGATTGTTGATTGCTTCTAAACCTATGATTAAATCCATTGATGGCGCTCATCCGCCTTTAGAATTTATTCCCCCGAATTTTAATCCCTTGGTGTTACAGGTAGCAAAATTGGTGATGCCTTTATGGAGAAAATTTCGGACTCCGATTACGCAGATCTCAACGGAAAATGTCGAGCAGTTGGTGGAACTGTATCAGCAGTTTAAAGGGGAGAAAGTGCGCTTTTTGATGGCTTTTCGCCATCCGAGTACCTACGACCCATTTCCGATTGCTCACTTAATTTGGCAGGAAGTTCCCCAAATGGCGCGGTCGAAAAATATCGCCCTCGCTTCTCCGGTGCATTTTCATTTTATGTACGATCGCGGCATTCCGTTATGGGCGGGAAAATGGTTGGAATCTCTCTTACCTAAACTGGGTGGTACTCCCATTGTGCGAGGGAAAATAGACCGCCAGGGGTTGCGATCGGCCCGTGAATTGTTTGCGAAAGGTCAATTTCCTCTGGCGGCTTCTCCGGAAGGGGGGACCAATGGACATAATGAAATTATTAGTCCGTTGGAACCGGGGATTGCTCAGTTGGCATTCTGGTGTATGGAGGATTTACAGAAGGAAAATCGAGGCGATCGCGTGGCAATTCTCCCCATCGGGATTCGCTACAAATATGAAAAAGAAGAATGGGATGCTGTAGCAGCGTTACTCACTCAAATGGAGTTAGATTGCGGTTTATCTTCTCTCCCCATTCCTGGAGAACCTCAACATGAGGCTTTCACCCCTTCTCTGGCTTCCCTTTACCCGCGTTTAATTCGATTGGGACAACATTTATTATCGTTAATGGAAGATTTCTATCGCCGATTTTATCATCGTACTTTACCCGATACGGCAGGAGACCCAAATGATTTAACCACTCGACTTCCTGCACTGCTGGATATGGCACTACAGGTGGCAGAAGACTATTTTAAACTGCCATCTAAGGGGACAGTCATTGACCGATGTAGACGGTTAGAACAAGCGGGATGGGATCGGATTTATCGAGAGGATCTTGAGAATATTGAGGCATTGTCTCCCTTGGAACGAGGACTCGCCGATCGCGTGGCAGAAGAAGCCAATTTGCGAATGTGGCACATGAGATTGGTGGAATGTTTTGTGGCAGTTACGGGACAATATGTGCGGGAAAAACCCACCTTTGAGCGGTTTGCAGAGACGACCCTCTTAGTGTGGGATACTATTGCTCGGATTAAGGGAGAACGTCCCGCTTCTCGTCCAGAATTAGGCAAGCAGTCGGTTCAGTTGACGATCGGGGAACCCATTTGGGTGAGCGATCGCTGGGATTCTTACAAAAACAGTCGGCGATCGGCGATCGCTGACTTAACCCAAGATTTGCGATCGGCTTTAGAACAAACCATTGTGGGTTGAGTGGCAACAACCGGCGGGGGATAAATCCCTTAAGGCGGTTAAAACTGACATCTTGCACCATTCTCAACAACCGGCGGGGGATAAATCCCCCGCCTAATAGCTAAAGTCGTCTAAAGACGACTAAAAAAACCACCGGATAAGATGAGCAGTCGGTTTTAACCGACTTAAGCTATTAGGCGGGGGATTTATCCCCCGCCGTAGAGGCGCTTTATAGAAGCGCCTCTACAGGCTAAAGGGTTTTAACCCCAAGCGAGTGTCCCAATGGGTGCAATGGGAATCACGGTGAAACCTTACCGGCGAATCAGGTGTTCCCGAGGGGCAATGCCCGGATTGATCATGCGGGATAACTCTTCGTCCGATAATTGGCTAATTTCATGATTCAATTCTTCATCGGTGAAACTATAGCCTCGTTCTTTAGCCAATTTTCTGATAGCTGCTGGATTTTTAGCCGCTTGCATTTGTTGTTGAAGTGCTAAATCCTCTTTAACTGCTTTGAAAAGGGCTGCTGCGTTTTTCTGAGTCATAAATTTAAACTCCAGGTCAATCAAATTTTAAAAAGTTGCCGCCCAGGGGAGCATCTATTCCCACCAATCAGGGTGGGTAAAAGAGGGTCGAAAACACCCATTTTCTTCAGATAGGTATCTTTACCCTCTTGACTTAAGATGTCGGCTGAACGACTGATGTAGTGACAGCATAAACGATTTAAACCCAAAATTCATGATTCCTTGACAAAAATTAAAGATTTTTGAGAGAATTTTACATAACTTAAATATTGGCTGTGATAAGATGCAAAACTTTTTGAACCCCCTCTGCAGATTCTGACTCAACCTGAGCAAAACTGCTCATTGACTCCCGGGACCCACCGGCCCTGAACGGGAAAAGCGGGATCACCCCTGTTAAGAGGGAGACCAAAGAATTTATAGTGGAGGGGCAGAAAATCATAAAAATTAAGATTGTGAAAGCGATTACACTCCTCGGATCCACTGGTTCAATCGGGACTCAGACTTTAGATATTGTGGAACACCACCCCGATCGGTTTCGGATTGTGGGGTTAGCAGCTAGGGGGAATGTGGAACTGTTGGCGCAGCAAATTCGCCAGTTTCGCCCCGAAATCGTTGCTATCTGCCAGGAAGACAAGCTGCCGGAACTGCTCGCGGCGATCGCAGATTTGGACCCGCAGCCGATTATCCTGGCAGGAGAACAGGGGGTGGTGGAAGTGGCGCGTTACGGGGATGCGGAAGCGGTTGTCACAGGAATTGTCGGTTGTGCGGGATTACTTCCCACGATCGCCGCGATCGAAGCGGGTAAAGATATCGCCTTGGCAAACAAGGAAACCTTGATTGCTGGGGGACCTGTGGTTAATCCCCTGATTGAGAAGCATGGGGTCAAGTTACTCCCGGCAGACTCGGAACATTCGGCCATCTTTCAATGTTTGCAAGGGGTCCCGCCTGGAGGGTTACGTCGGATTATTTTAACCGCTTCCGGAGGGGCCTTCCGAGATTGGCCGGTGGAGAAATTAGCCACCGTAAAAGTGGCGGATGCACTGAAGCATCCTAACTGGTCAATGGGTCGTAAAATTACCGTTGATTCTGCCACTTTGATGAATAAAGGATTAGAAGTCATTGAGGCGCATTACTTATTTGGAATGGATTATGATGATATTGATATTGTGATTCATCCTCAGAGTATTATTCACTCTTTAATTGAGTTACAGGATACCTCAGTTCTAGCCCAATTGGGTTGGCCGGATATGCGGTTGCCGTTGCTTTATGCCTTGTCTTGGCCGGAGCGAATTAATACGGATTGGGAACGGTTAGATTTAGTAAAAGCGGGAGATTTGACCTTCCGATCGCCGGATCATCAGAAGTATCCCTGCATGAAATTGGCTTATGCTGCCGGTCGGGCCGGGGGGTCTATGCCTGCGGTTTTAAATGCAGCCAATGAGCAGGCAGTGGAGTTATTTTTAGAGGAGAAAATTGGGTTTTTAGAGATTCCTCGGGTGATTGAACGGGTCTGCGATCGCCATCAGGCAGATAACTGTGCCGAACCCGGTTTAGAGGAGATTCTCGCGGCCGATCGCTGGGCGAGACAAGCAGTTTTAGAAGCAAGTGCTACCCTAAAATCTGAGCCTAAATCCTTTACCCCTGGGGTCAAGCCTTTGGAAAGTGTGACTCCGGCAACCGCTGGATAGTCCCATCTCCACCGGAAAAAGCCCCACCCGTTCCGGGTGAGGGCTGGATTTTCAATCCGGTAAAGGATAAAAGAGCGAGTAAACTTATAACTTATGCCTAGCCATTTTTTTCTGGAATCCAAATAAGCCATGAAGAACCTTTATCCGAACATTGCTCTGTTAGGACTCCTCGCGGTTTTAGGGGGAATTTCTCCGGTTTTGGGGACAACGGTATCCCCAGGAGCAATTGCCCAAAATAATGCTCAAAATTGGCTGACTTCGGCACAGCAAAAAGCCAGTCAGGGGGATTTGCAGGGGGCGCTTCAGGATTATGCTCAGGCGATCGCCCAGAATCCCAATAGTCCAGAAGCCTATATTAGTCGGGGGAATTTGCTGTCACGCACGGGAAATCAAGCAGGCGCGATCGCCGATTATACTCAAGTGTTACGGTTAAATGGGAATAACATTGATGCCTATATTGGACGCGCCAGCGCCCATTCCATGATGCAAAATTATGATGCAGCCCTGGAGGATTATAATGCTGCATTAAGGTTAAATCCCAATTATGGTGAGGCTTATATTGGTCGCGGTGGGGTCTATGCCTTCAAGGAAGAGTATAAAAAGGCGATGGATGATTTTAATCAAGCCTTGCGCCTGAATCCTGCTGAAGCGGCAGCCTATTATAATCGCGGTGGGGTTCAGTTGTTGCAGGAAAAAAACCAAGAGGCGATCGCTGATTTTCAACAGGCGGCAGAACTGTTCCGCGCTCAAGGTAATATGGCTTTAGCCCAACGCTCAGAAGCCATTGCTCGGGAAATTCAACAAGGTAATAATTAATCTCTCCCAGTTTTCAGTTCATGTCCATTGATCTACTGATTCTTATTGCGGCGATCGTTGTTTCCTGGCTGATTTTTACTTGGCTGGTCACCGTCCTCAAAGCTACGGTCAAAACTGCTATTTTGATGGCCCTATTAGTGTTAGGATTGCAGCTCATTTTTGGCATTGGCATGACTGAATTATGGGGTCCAGTGCAAGGCTTTTTATCTCAAACCTGGGAGAAAGGTGAAAAACTGTTAGCCCCATTTTTGAGAAAATAAAATCTAGGGGGTTTACACCCTCACCCGTTTCTCCAGTTCAGAGGGATAATTAGGGTGCGGTAGGGATGACCACTACGGCAGTTTAGTGATTCCCTCGGACGCTTATTTCTACTCAGGGTTTTTTCCGGATTGGCCACTGGACTCCTTTATTGAGTACAATCCAGAAACAGACAAGAGTCATTCCGGTCAAAGCCTCGGTTCCCCTTGCAATTTGAAGATGATCCGGTTCCACTCTCACGGTGAGGGTAACATCATTTAACTCCCTTCGTCGGTCCATTTTATCTCATTACAGGGCAAGCATCTACAGGTTATCCTGTCCGACTCATTCTGGGTTTATGCTCCACTATTGACGCCTTTAACGGTTATGATTAATTTAGTTTGTCCTACCCTCGCTCTATTTGTTTATCATCTCCCGGAAGGATGGGTTAAGGATGCAAATCACCCCCAATGTTGTAGTGCAAATAGTTTAGAACAATTGGCCCAGGCCCTGGCGGTTTATGGTGGCGATCGCAGCAGTCCATCAGTCCCCAAACCTCTCGATTTCCTCGAAGTCACCCCCGTGGATCAATCCCTGGTTAAATTTGAAGGAAAGTTCAACCACCAACACCCACTTCAGGGTTCATTCCGTCATTTTACCCTAGATGAAAATTATGGATTAGCTTGGAATGCATCGGTTCAGGGTAAGTTTACCGGGGATGAATTAGTCCAATGCCTGGATGTCCTGTTGACCTTGATGCCAAAAGTTGGTCATCTTCCCGGTCACTTGGGACAAACTTTGATAGTATCCGGTTGGGTGGAAAATCCCGATAAGGACGATCGCGAAATTCTCGCTAATAATATTTACAAATCTTTAATCAACGAAGAATGGCAATATCAAGAAAAAGGGCAATTTTTAGGGGGTTCTGTCTTTGAATTTTGGCGTTCTTCCCCCCAACGCTGGGAAAAAATGGAAGCCGAGAGTCATTTGGTTCTGATTTTATATCCCAACCCAAAAGCAATGGAAACTGGGGCGGAATTTTATGAAGATTGGAAATCGCTATTTTGCTACCGCAACAAAATTCTCGGGGCTTACGGGGAAAGTCGAGAACTCAAGGAGAAAATGGTGGAGGAGTTTAATGAAATTTCCGCTTCAATTAAGGGCTTATATGATTTAGAGTTTTCAGAATTAAAGTTAGCATTATACCAGAACTCTGTCGCTTTATCAAACTTTGTTAAAAATATTAATCAAATTGAAGTCCGACAGCATGAGATTGACCTAAATTTACATCAATATGAAAAATCCGTTCAATCCATTGCTAACAAAGCAGGGAACGTTTTTCAGGTCAGTAACGATTTCAAGTTTTTACAAGAGTTTAGCGCCATTGTTAGGGCGAAGTATCAAAAGCAAATTGAACAAGATTATGCCAGTTTACGTCCTTATTTGAATATTTTAGAACATCTGCGGGGGACGATTACCTCGATTGTGGAGATTTCCCAAGCGCAAAGCGATCGCGATTTTCACACTTTTGCTTGTCTTGTAGGGACGGGAATCGGGACCGCTGCCGTAGTCGCTTCCGCTTCTCCCGCTTGGGTGACTCCCCTCAAAGAATCCCCCCCGATCGCCACGACTCTGAATCACTTAAAAGTCCCCGAACCCTGGACCAATTTTAGCCTCGCTTTGTCTTTAAGTGCGATCGCCGGGTTGCTGGGATGTCTCGTTGCATCGGTTTGTATCCCTTGGTTTTGTCCAAAACGCCTCACGATTAAACGAGATCGCCTGCGGTGAGTCTAGCTGATTCCTGTCATCGGCAAACCCCCATTTACCAATCATCCCGTCGGCGGCGATCAACTTGCCAATCATCCTCCGGTTCATCTCCTAAATAACGAACCAGCGGGGCTCGTTCTGGATAGTCTTCCCGATCGCGCATGACGGGTATTTTATCATAATCTCGGTCATAATCTCGGTCATAATCTGGTTCATACCCTCCTGCATCCTCATCATCCTCCGACTCAAATGCCTCTTTTAAAGGATCAACCACCCGGGCGATCGCATCTTTAACAAAAACCTTGACAAACTCCTCCTTTTTCGTCAATTGAAATTGTCGCTGCACCACTTCCGTAATTCCCCCATCCCCCCAATCTTGGTCATGGCGGAAATATTCAATAAAACTTTTTCCGGCAATTCGGGTTAAATAAGCCGCCGTTACCCCTTGAATAGCCTTCCCCACCACAAATGTCCCTAAATTTAACTGCAAGGCTGCGGTTACTAACTTAATCGCCCCTTCCACAATCCCTAAACTCGCCAGGGTTTTACCCAAAGATAAAGCTAATTCCCGTCCGCGATCGAGATTAATTTCACAGCCATAAATTTTGCCAATTTCTACCACCATTTGGGCATTAACAGCGGCAGTGGCGAGAACATCAATCACCGGGACCGGAGTACAAGCAATTACCCCAGCGCCAATCCATTGAAAGCGATCAACCACCTTTTCTGCTTGGCGGCGACGCTGGGAATCAATTAACCGGCGCGCTTCTTCCCCGAGGCGTTGAGATTGTAATAAAATATTATCTGCCACTAAATCCTCCCCTTCTGCCCGCAAAATGGCTGCCATCCGACGAATTAAGGGCATGATATCCGGGTCTGCTTGGAAAAGACCACCATTATCTAAAGGAACGGCTTTGGGATTAGCAGCGATCGCCACCACATCCATTGCTGAGATAAATCCTGTCACTCGTTCTCGGAGTTTTGCTAAAATATATTCTCGTTCTTCGTCGGGATAGAGGTCAATTTTATTTAAAACCACAATGGACCGTTTGCCAATTTGGGCTAAAACTTCCAAGGGTTGATGTTCCGATCTCGTTAAATCATTATCAACCACAAATAATAATAAATCCGCTTCCGTTGCCAGCGATCGGGCTAATTTTTCCCGTTCCGTTCCGGCGACTCCTGCCTCTAAAATTCCGGGAGTATCTGTAATCACAATTTCCCGTTCCAGTCCTTGCAGTTGCAACCGATAGGTTTCTCCCACCTCCGTTGTCCCCATTGGTGCATCCACTCGTCCCACCATTCGTCCTAACAAGGCATTAATTAGAGAGGTTTTCCCCGAGGACCCGGTGCCGAAAATCACTACCTGAATGTTTCCTCGGGAGAGATTTTGTTCTAATTCCCGCGATCGCTGCAATAAGGCTTTTTTGGTGACTTCATCTTGGATGCGATCGACCTGTTGACGGACCACCTGTAGGGTTTGTCCTGCCGCATCTGACTTTCGTTCCGGGATTTTGACCCGACGTTTCCCCCGACCCCGACGCGATCGTGTCGAACCCCCGGCAAACAGTTGCAGATAGTAAATAAACGCCCCAATCAGGACGATTAGCAGGGCGATCACCAGCAACAGCAGTAAGGTTGCCAGCATCGGGGCGGTAAAGCTAATCTGCACATAAAGCTGGTAAATAGAGCTCACCAACCATAGGACCATCCCCAAAATGAGGAGGATTCCGCCGAATAGGGTTAACAGACGAGTTAAACGCATGGGAGTTTGTGATGGGATGGAGTCTGCTTTGATCTTAATGCGTGGCTTGGTGGATGTGGCGGCAAGGGGAGATCCGAGAGGGCGATCGACCCTGGGGCATCGGGACCCTACCCCAGAACCAGAAACCGGGTTTCTCTTCCAAAAGGCTTGCTGGGCAGAATCTTTGGCCAGAAACCCGGTTTCTCACCGTTACAATCCGGGGGTATTGAGGGAAGGATTAGGAGTGATTCTCCGAGTGTTCAGGGTTATCCAGGAGACTTTCGGCCTCTTTTTGCTGACAGCGATCGAGGTAAATTTGGGCGACGGTATCTCCGGGGTGGATACTCAGACAGTGTTCAAACAGAACTTGTGCTTCCTTAAAATTATTCAAATAAAATAATAAAATCCCTTGTTCAAAGTCGGGTCTGGTTTTTAATTTTCCTTCGCGAACCTCTGGCAAGTCGGCATCAAAGACTTCATAGACGGTGACTTCTTGGGATTTGCCTTTGACCGTGACCCGATCAATCAGGCGGATGTGATAATGATTGGGATTTTCTAAGTTTACAAAGGTTTCTTGGGTAATTAATAAGGAAACGCCATAAGATTTCGTGAGGGTTTCAATGCGGGAGGCTAAATTCACCGCATCCCCAATCACCGTTCCATCAATTCGGTTCTGGCCGCCAACGGTTCCTAGCATTAAGGAACCCGTATTGATGCCAATGCCAATTTTAATTTGAGGTCGTCCCGGTCTACCTCGGGTGGTGTTATATTCGACTAATTTTTCTAACATGGCAATCCCGGCTTTGACGGCATTATCCGGTTCTCCGCCAAATAGAGCCATGATGGCATCGCCAATATATTTATCAATAAAGCCATTGTTTTCAATAATGGCGGGTTCGAGGCGGGAAAGGACGCCATTGATAAATTTAAAGTTTTCATCCGGGGTCATGCTCTCGGAGAGGGTGGTAAAGTTGCGAATATCGGAAAATAATACTGACATTTCTTGTTCTACGGCATCGCCCACTTTGACTTCTACAAGGCTTTCATAGCCTAAGAAGGAGAGGAATTGATTGGGGACAAAGCGTTCGGCGACTTCGGTTAAGCGTTCTTCTGCGTCTAAGGAGCGTTCTAAATCTTCATTGAGCTCACAGAGTTTTTGAACAAAGGCTTGCCGTTCAGATTCGGCTTGTTTGCGATCGCTAATATTTTGAAAGGCCACAATTGCAAAAGCGACATTGCCTTCTTCATCATAAATCGGGGTTCCCCAAGCTTCAATGGGAATGATTTTATCCCCTTGACGGATTTCGATATCATTCGCTGTGGCATACTCTCCTTTTAAGGCGCGACTCACGGGCAAATTCGCGAGGGGATAGAGGTGATCCGTCCCGGCTAGATAGTTGTGATAAAGGGGTTTTTTACCATTCTTTTGCTCCGAGGGCAGCACTCCTGGCCCTAGGATTTCCGTGGCTTTATGATTGATAAAATAGGAGTTGCCTCGGGCATCAACGATGGAAATACCCACGGGGACGGCTTCTAAAAATTCGGTGAGTTTGCGATCGCGATCGCGCAGCAATTTCCGACTCTGATAATCTGTCACCACAATGGCAGACCCGACCAAGGCGACGAGGGGAGTAACAACGGGAATCCACCAACTGTGCAAAAAGGCCCCGAATCCAATAGCGATGGTGCTCAATCCCCCAAAAAAAACATTGATGAGCAGGAGGGGGGACCAGATTCTTTTTTGTTCAGTGACACTACTCGATCGCCACCGCCATGCGATCGCGGCCCCGATGCCGGACCACACCATAATCCATACAACCTCAGCCCCATTGGACCACACCTGTAAAAAGGGTCGTCCTTCTAAGGCTCCCCTGATCATCTGAGAGATGGTGTTAGCATGGATGACAATTCCCGAGGTCCGTTCGGAGTTGATTAACAGATTGCGATCGCGGTGAAACTCACTGATATAAGGAGTAAAGAAAAAATCATTCAGACTGGGTGCCGTGGCCCCAATCAGCACAATGCGATCGCGCATCAGATCCGGGGGAATCTGGTTTTCTAACACCTCCTTCATGGAAATCTGTCCGAACTTTTCCAGGGGGCCTCGGTAATTCAGCAACATCTGATACCCTCCGGCATTGGCGCGAACATACCCCCCATCATTGCGACTAAAGGGGACAAATAGGGCTTTTCCCAATCTCAGATGCTTCTGCTCAGGATCGACCATTTCTAAGTGGATGTCTTGTTTTTCCAAATAGAGCAAGCTCAAGAGCGCGGGAAAACTTAGCTGGGTTTCGTCCTTTGTATTTTTGTGAGACAATAAAGTTCGGCGGATTTTGCCATCGTCATCTAAGACCACATCCGCAATCCCCACCTGGTCTAAGCTCTTTAAGGTCGGTTGCGCGGCGACCGGGGCCCCAATGACTTTCTCTACGCCGATCAGATTATCCGTGGACTTGAGCACCTGCACCAGTTCTTGATGTCCTGGTTCCACCGGAAGATCTCGATACAGATCCAACCCAATGGCAGCAGGTTCTTGTGCTTTGATGGTTTGTATTAATTGGGCTAAGTCGCGATCGGGCATGGGCCATTGTCCCACATGGCGGATGTCCGACTCATCAATGGTGACGATGACAATACGTTCCTCTGATGCTTCTTTCGGACGCCAGCGAAAAAAGCGATCGAGCATTCCCAACTCCTGAGTCTCAAGCCATCCCAGGGAGTTGATTGCGATCGCAATCCCGGCTACCACAGGTGCAGTAATCAATGGAGCACGCCATTGCCATACTTTTCGGTTGAAGCTCACTCTGAGCTTGTGGCACATAGATTTCGCTGAACCCAGAATTGATTTCGATCGCCAAAAGAAAATTAGGTCATGAGATCTAAATAGGATCCCCCAGTTTTTCCCCCACTTTACATTCTAAGGATAACCCAAGGTTTTCACTGTCCTGATCTGTCTCTATCTTCTAGTATCTTTCCCGGTTCCCCGAATTGCGGCATTCCTGGAGATAAAATCGGTTCAGGAATCAATCGCCGGTCGGTGAAATTCTCTGGTCCTATCTCAACTCTCGGAAGGGATTGAAAAACCCGGTTTTTTCCAAAACCGGGTCTCTGTGGAACTTGTTGTTACCCTAAGGGGCTTGAGGGATTTGTGTCCCCTCCAGAGTCTTAGGGTTCCAAAATCGGCTCGTTAGCGATGTTTTCGAGTCCTACTGAGCTTAAAAAGTCTACCCACTCTTGATTGTAGGTTTGGGGCTGTGATTGCCGCAGATGAGCTAAGGTGGTCACCGCATCATACCAAATCCCCGCAGCGCCGTAGGAAGTAGCCGCTTCAATCGAGTCCACTCCCCGGTAATTATTCAGATTAGCCGTAGGTTCCACTCGCTGTAACCACCCCTCCACCCGGGGACTATCCGCTCGCGCCGGAAGTTCGCAGGCGACAACAAAGGACCACTGGTAGGTTGTCCCAATTTCTAGGGCCGGAGCACTTTCCGGAAGGGTGAGGCGGACGATCCCTCCTTCCTGGGGAATGCTGACTTGGGTTTGGTAATAATAATCTTCCGTTTGGTCTTTGAGGATAAAATAACCTTGCTCTGCCTTAGTTTGGGGAACGTACACGAACAACGTTGGGCGCTCGGATATCGTTAACCCTTCCTTACTATCGGGCAGAATGGGCATCAACGAAGGACCTTCCACCATCCCATCTTGGGGGCAGAATCCTCCTTGCCGAGAGGCACCTCCGGCTGAATCACTCAGCCGTTCATTGCTGGGTGGCTCAAAGGTCACTCGGGCGAGGGTTTGAGGACCGGGCAAGGGGGACGAAACCTGTGCTCGACTCGGTAAAGCGGCCACCCAAGCTAAGTTGAAAGATAGGGCGATAGAACAGAGTGCCCAGGAACCCTGGTAATTTTTACGGGTCATGATTTTGCTACCTTTTAATGATTCGATGGGGGGGACTCAGGGTTAACGCCTCTCTAAGGTTTCTGAATTTTAGGGATCAAGGTTGCTTTTCACAGCAACGAACCGATCTCTAAAATAATTTGGCTTAATCGGCAAGTCATCTTCTCACCGGAGTGAGAAATTCTGCTGATTGATTGACTCGATTGGCTTGCCCTGGCTAGTAATTTACAAATAACTACCCTCAAGTGGCTGAATGAATCCCAATGGATTCTACTCCCAGATCTAGCACCCAATAGACTTCGTTATACACTTACTATAACAAGGTAAATTCGCTCTGTCTATAGGCGATCGCCCCCTTTGCCAAAAGTTTGATTAGACTCCCGGTCAAAACGTTACTACACGGGTCCTGGGCAATCCTAATCAACCCCTTGAAGGCCACAGCTTACGCCCTGGTTGACTGACAAAACTTAGTCAGGCGGATACTTGTAAGTATGTATTTTGAACTCAATACGGTAGGTACGGTC
>NZ_JAMXFD010000007.1:122355-252751 GCF_025370875.1 Laspinema palackyanum D2c | reverse complement strand
GGGCTTCAGCTTCTAATCTGGTACGTCGGACTCCTCATTCATTAGATAAATTTATCACCACAAGTCCTGAAGAGCCTTTTAGATTAACCTTGTAGGACCTTTTGACCTCGGCAAGCTTGTTGGACGGGCAGTTCTATCCAAAATTCTGTCCCCTGCTCAGGGGTGGAAATACAGTGAATTTGACCCCCATGCTTTTCCACAACAATTTGATGACTAATGGACAATCCTAACCCGGTTCCTTTGCCGACAGGTTTGGTCGTAAAAAAGGGGTGAAATAGGGAGGAGAGGACCTCCGAACTCATGCCCGCGCCATTATCTGAAATTTGAATCACCACCCGTTCACCCTCGCTGATGTGAGTGCGAATGTGAATCGTGGGAACAAACTCATCCGCACTGGAAAGGTCCGAGGATACCACCGCTGCTTCTTCTAATTGCCAATTTTCGTTTCCCTCATCCCAATCTCCCCGTTTCATTTCCAACGCATCAATTGCATTTCCAATTAAATTCATAAACACTTGATTGAGCTGACAGGGAAATCCTTCAACTGGGGTAATTTCCCCATAGTCTTTGACAATATTGATGGCGTTGCTTTTACCATTGGCTTTGAGGCGATTTCGTAAAATTAAGAGGGTACTCTCGATGCCGTCATGAATATCAACGGGTTTCATGACGGCTTCATCTTTCCGGGAAAAATTACGCAAAGATAGCACTAACTGATGCATGGAATCCGAACCTACTTTAATCGAAGACAAAGTTTTGGGTAAATCATTTTTAATAAAATTAAAATCAACTTCTTCGAGATATTCACCTAGCCTGGGGCTAGGATGGGGAGATTGTTGTTGATACAGTTCGATGATTTGTAGCAGTTCTTGAACATAGGCGATCGCATGATTGACATTGCCATAAATAAAACTCACGGGATTGTTCAGTTCATGGGCGACAGTGGCTAGGAGTTGGCCTAAACTAGACATTTTTTCGCTTTGAATCAGGCGATCTTGGGCGTTTTCTAACTCCCCGAGGGCTTGTGCTAATTCATCGGCTTGAGACCTCGCGAGGGTGGCTGCAATTTGGCTTTGACGATAGAGTTCCGCTTGCTGACGGGCGATCGCCTCTTGTTGGCGGTTACTTTCCAGTTGATATTGACTGACGATGGCATCTAAGTCATCGAGCAACGGCCCACTTGCTGCATCCAGGATGTAACGCAGATGGGGATTGTCCCGGGTCAATTCCCCCTGATCCGAAGCGGCGATCGCCTGGTGGACTGCGGCAATATAGGTTGTAATTTTCCGATCCAAATCAATCGGAGGTTCAAAATACATGGATTTGACCGTTGCAGAGGGATGTCCGGGTAATTGCAAGGCGGCATCCCCATAGAGTAGCCCATGATGAGATTCTTCCATGAGGGTGATGGTTTCTTGCAATGCCGAACGCCATTGTTTTCTCTCTTCGGCGGTCTCAGACCGTTCCAATTGCAAGGCAAACAGGGCGGTGCGTTGAGATAGCATCCGCTGGCGACCACTGATATTGACTACTGCTGCATTAATTTCTCGCATAGTTTGGATCTCAGCCATCTCAAAACAGTTGGTCAAACCGAACACGGCTTTTGACTCCACATCTCATAAATATCGCTTTTTTTCCCTAAATCTTTTTTAGGCCGATTCAGGGAATGAGTTTGTACTTGAAGTTACAGACTTTCCCTGCTCATGCTGTTTTTTGTGTTAATTTATGTATTTTTTACATAACTTTTGTTAAATTTTTTTAACCCCTAAAAAATCTTCAAACCTCCCTTCGGCGATCGCACTTAAGTCCGGACCCTTGGCGAAATGACCTCGGTTTCTGGCCCTCCAGCAACTGCAAGGCGGATTAACTGGCTCCCCCCATCAAAGATGGAATCGCATCGATCGCCGGATCCGAGGCTCGCACTTTATCCCCTTGCCGGATGGGAATCACAATCCGAAACTCAGTCCCCTGACCCGGCTCAGATATACAAGAAATAGACCCCCCGTGCCGTTCCACTACGATCTGATAGCTAATCGACAGTCCCAAACCTGTTCCTTTGCCTTCCGGTTTGGTCGTGAAAAAGGCTTCAAAGAGCTGCTGTCTGACTTCCGGTGTCATCCCGGGTCCATTATCCGCTACTCGAATGGCAACAGCCTCATCCCGCACGACTTCCGTGCGAATCCAAATCGTGGGCAGGGGTAATTGATACACGGGAAGGGGAGATTGAGAAAAATCCAGGTCCGATAATGACATCTCGCTGGTTCCCCGTGCGGTTTTCTTCCCCTGGCGATGACCATTCTCTAAGTGATGTCCATTTCCCTCGGCAGAATTGTGGGTGTTCCATTTGCCCGTCATCTCTTCTAAGGCATCGATCGCATTCCCGATCGCATTCATAAAGACTTGATTGAGTTGACTCGGATAACATTCGACCAGGGGCAGATCGCCAAACTGTTCGATGGTGGCGATCGCCCCGCAATAGGGATTTGCTTTCAGGCGGTGATGCAGAATTAACAGGGTACTTTTCAACCCTTCGTGAATGTCGGTAACTTTCAGTTCCCCGGTATCGGCCCGGGAGAAGTTTCGTAGCGATCGGGCCAATTCCCCAATCCGTTCAGCACCCACTCGCATAGAGGAAATCATTTGCGGCAGGTCTTCCAAGAGGTAGTCCACTTCAATTTCCTCCCGGTAGGCGCGAATCTCATCGGGGGGTTCCCCATAGTATTTTTCGTAGAGTCCTAAGAGTTGCATCAACTCTTGGAGATACTTAGTGGCATAAGAGAGATTCCCATAGATAAAATTAACGGGATTATTGATTTCGTGCGCGACTCCCGCAACTAAAGAACCCAAACTGGATATTTTTTCGGTTTGGATCAGTTTGGCCTGGGTCTGCTTGAGTTCATGCAGGGCAGTTTTGAGCTTGGCCGCTTGGGCGTTAGCGGCAGTGGCGGTAATACAGCTTTGGTCATAGAGTTTGGCCTGATCGATGGCGATCGCAATTTGTATAGATACATCTTGGAGTAACTCTACCTCACTTTCACTCCAAGGGTGAGTGGAACTGCCATGCAGACAGACCAGGGCACCTTTTTGTCCGGAATGGGTTTGGACGGCTACGGCCAGTAACGAGCGGATAGAGCGCGCTTGTAACAGGTCGCGACTTTGGGGGTCAAGGTGGCGATCGGCGAACAGGTCGTCGAGTTGCAAGAGTTGAAGCTGTTGCAGAGCCTTCCCCAGGGCGGGAATTTCTGCTAGAGGGTTATCGGTAAAATCCTGGGGCTGCTTGGGGTCCCGCGCTTCCTGACTCGGTTCGTAATTGGGGGGATTGGAGTCAGTATTGTACCATAAAAACTGACATCGGTCAATGGAGAGGAGATGGCGAATTTCACTGACGGCGGTTTTTAAAATGGTGTCAATATTTAATGAGGTATGAATTTGACTAGAGAGGCGGCGCTTGAGGAGTTCCACCCGCGATCGCAGTTCTCGAAACCGGGTTTCCGAGGCCATCAGTTCCTGTTGAGTGCGTTCTAAACGTTCATTTGTAGCTTTTACTTCCGCCATTGCCATCTCCAACTGACGGGATTTTTCTTCCATTTGGCAACTATATTGAATCGCCTGGGACACCTCCCCCAACATCTCGATCGCCACCGCAGAGACACTCCCACTCACAGTTTCTATCCCTAACCAAGGCAGAGGGGCGATCGCATGAGGCGTTTCCCAGACAATTTTAAACTGTCCATTGGGTAAAACTTCTCCGATTCGACAGGTTTTACAGATATGATTATTCGCCTCAATCCGCACCAAACCCCCGGGTGATTCAAAGGTTTGATTGTAGGCCGCTTTTCTCACCTGTTCCACATCAAAGGTTCCGGCTTTTTCTACAGATTGTTTCCATAAATACACTTGGGTATAGGCCGCTTCAATTGGGTCACTGGTTACCCGGTTCTTTCCATAACGGGCCTGAAAATTTTTGACAAACTCTTGATTTTGGGGCGTATTAACACTTTGGAAATAACTCCAGGTGGCATAATGTCCCGTTGCTGCATCCCCAATGCGGCGCACTTCATCCTCCGCCACACTAACGGCCAGAATAGGAATCTGTGCGGAGGTAATTCCGGCTTCTCGATATTGGTGATAAAAGGCGATATTACTATCCCCATTTAAAGTGTTAAATACTAAGTCCGCTTGACTCGCTTGAATCCGAGGGATGATCTCTCGAAAGTCTTGTTCCCCTAACAAGAGGTATTCTTCTCCCACAATTTCTCCGCCTTGTTGTTTGAGATGGGCGCGGATAATTTTGTTAATTGTCCGGGGAAATACATAGTTAGAGCCAATTAAGTAGATGCGCTTGCCTTTGGTGGCGACTGCCCAAGTGAGGGCCGGTTCCACTTGTTGATTCGGACAGATGCCGGTGTAGAAAATGTGCGGAGAAGATTCGAGTCCTTCATATTCTACCGGATACCAGAGTTGGGCATTAAACTCCTCTAAAACCGGGAGAACGGCTTTGCGAGAGGCGGAAGACCATCCCCCAAAAATCGTCACCACTTGCTCCTGTTGGATGAGCTTGCGAGCTTTTTGAGCGAATTGGGCAGGTAAAGATGCTCCATCTTCAATCACGGGTTCTATGGGTTTTCCCAGTACACCTCCAGCAGCATTAATTTCGGCGATCGCCATCAGTTCCGCATCTTTGAGGGATGCTTCTCCAATTGCCATCGTCCCACTTAGGGAGTGCAATATTCCCACTTTGACACTGGACTCGCATCGGTTCCCGGTCTCGCTCGTTTTACTCATGGCTGACTTTTCAAACACCTCGATGTTCTGGACTAGGCCGCGACTGCTTTGGGCGGCTTTGATTTGCTTGTTGCTGGCGCTCCATTGACTCAAAATTGGCCGGATTGACTAAGAAAACCTCTTTGTGTTTGCCTGAAAATCCCCTCGGGGCTTTTGTTAGATATTTCTTTCCTCTGGCAAGTAGACTCCCTCCTCCCCTGCGGTCTTTTTCTGCACCTGACTGGTTTAAGTTTTATCAACCTATTTCGATAAGTTTACTGAAGTTGATGTCAACTTGGGGTCAACTTCAATCAACTCCCCTTTGCCTAGGACTGAAGGAGGCGATCGCTCAACTGAAAATAGTTTAAATACACCCCGAACAGCCTCGAAGGAGAAACAATCTGATGCTGATGTTTTTATTTTACATAATTTTATCAAGTTTTTGCCCCCAGTTTTGGGCAGGGTTCCAATTCAGGTCCCGATTTTTGTCAGGTTTCTGTTCCCCGATATTTTTGGTGATTTTTAACAATTTTTTCAGGTTTTAGGGACAGGAAACCGTAACCATTTATACCCTTTATCAAAACTTATAAAATCCTCCCTCAAAAAACTCACCCTTGAGGGGAATAGACTGAATGTTTGAACCCCATTAAGCCCGAGAATGCGGGTTTTTGGAATGGGGAGATGGACCCCATCTCCCCCATCTCCCCCATCAACTAAGGACACCGGGGAGGGTTTCAAACCTCTTCCTCGAAGGGCAGCTCAAAGAGGGGCTTGCAGATGCCTTCTTGTTTTCTGCCGGTGAGTAGATAGACGAGCATTTCCCCCTTTCCTTTGATGGGGATAGGGCCTCGGCACTCGAAGCAGTAACTAGACTGTAGAAGAGAGTAGGTCGTACTAGAGACCTGAATGCGTCCGGGAACCCCGTGAGATTCCATGCGAGAGGCAATGTTCACCGTATCCCCCCAGAGATCGTAGATAAACTTGTGAGTTCCGATCACCCCAGCGATCGCCGGTCCAGAATGAATGCCAATCCGCATGGCAAAAGATTCGTGACATTTACGATTAAAATGCAGAATTTCTATTTGCATATCCAGGGCCATTTCTGCGATCGCAGAAGCATGATTGTGGCGTTGCACCGGCAGACCCCCCACCACCATATAGGCATCCCCAATCGTTTTAATTTTCTCCAACCCGTGTTTTTCCGCGAGGCGGTCAAATATGGTAAAGATTTCATTGAGCAGTTGCACCAATTCCGTGGGGGAAATCCTTGCCGCTAACTTAGTAAAGCCGACAATATCGGCAAATAAGACCGTCACTTCCGGAAAACTTTCGGCAATGGTTTGGGTATCCTCTTTGAGACGTTCAGCGATCGCCTTAGGCAAAACGTTCAGCAATAGGCGCTCAGACTTAGCTTGTTCCACCTCCAATTGCTTAAACGCTTGCTGCAACTGGGCCGCTTGTTCCTCACGAGCTAAGGCTAAAGCTTCAATTTCAGCGGTCCGAGAGACTGAAGTCAGCAGATAGGTGACCGGAATATGGGTCCACAAAAAGCCAATAATCAGCACCGCCCAAGAACGCCAGTGCCTGCGCGATGCATGATATTCATCCGTGGGCCAGATATAGAAGGCCCAAATCCGGCCATTGACCTTGATTTCTCGCCGGATCGCACCTTCGTTCCCGTTGGCGATTATGACGCCACCCCCGCGATTGCGCTGATTCTCTAGGGGTTTGAGGGGACATTCCGAGGGCACATCCAGAACAAAGGGTTCCGTGGCACTATTTGAGGTGACGAGTTCCGTGGATTCAAGTAAAGTGAGCAAGGGATAGGGTTGACGGGAATCCGGGGGAGTCCCTGTTCCTGGAGTTTCATCGCATAGGTACAAGTTGAACTGGTTGCCTCTGGCTCCAGCGAGTTGAAACAGATTGTCCACCTCCACCCACCCTACGACAAAGCCGAGCAAGGGTTTCACGGCTTCCGAACTGGGTTCGGGGTCCTGAGCGAGGGTAAAGCGCGTGGGGATACCCTGCTCGTAGACGGGGTGAACCGCTAAAAATCCCAGTTGCGATCGCGAACCCACTTGCCACTCTAAGCGCTCACTGACCACCAATTGCCTCATCTGTGCCGCTCGTTTCAGTACCGCTTGGTAGGTGGGATTGGCGGCGAGATCCCAGCCGGGGGTATTGGGGTTTTCCGGGAGGGGGGCAATATAGGAGATAGGAAAGTATTCGCCAAGGCGATCGCGCTGGACAAAACGGCCTGGGGTGAGCGGTTGTGTAATCCCAAAATTCGTATCCCCTTCCATCGCCATCCGCTCCTCGTAATCGTCGCGATCGGCATCCTCTACCCGCTCAACCCAGGCAACGAGAGACACGGTAGAAGGGTTTGATAGGGGACGTTGCACGAACTGCTCAAAGGAGTCAAGATCGACAGTTTGCGAGGATTGAAAGAAGTCTGTAATCGTGCGAATAACTTCCAAGTCAGCGTCAAGTTGCTGCTGCAATCGACCCGTTAAACCGTCAATGCTCCGACTTAATTCATAGTCTCGTCGCCGATTTTCCCACTCCCATACCACCGTGAATCCGATTACAGACAGTCCAACCCCCATTCCAAAGATGATGGCAGCAGGAAGATAGCGACTCCAGGGTATTTTCGGCTTTTTTGGCATAGTTGCCTCGATATGTTTGGCATCGATGTCTAATTCTCGACGCCCGAAAGCATCGAGGTTATGAATCGTTTTACTGGGGAATGAGCATCCTCCCACGTTCACCTGAAAATGTCCTATTTTCTGGAGGTTTTGTAGGGGTGGGTGTCTCCATCCCCATCCTAATTGCATTGCACCTCACCCCACACCCGAATCAACTGTCTCCAACCCGATCGCCGTTGGGAGTTAAGGGATGAATCGGGCATCTCCCTGATCTGGCGATCGCCTCCGATGGCACTCCCTGGATTCAGAACGATCAGCGGGTTCAATTTGGATCCCTTGTTGATGCTTCCCCAATGTGACTGTTCCCTGATGCCAGTCCCGGCGCTGTTGTTAACGGATCTGACTCCCTGACTTACCCCTACATTCTAGTCATCCAAACTCTCCCCTGACTCGGAGAGTAGGCCGGTACTTTCACGGCAGTTTATACCGTAACATATTCCTTTAGATAGACTGTTCCCAGCCTTGACATCCGTGGAACGAAGACCTCAACCCAGAATGGTTCAAGCCCATAGATAGGTTCTCCCTCATGGCCATCCCCCTCCATCCTTCTCAATCCTTTTGAGATCAACCGGACTTCAGATTAAACCGGAGTTTCAGGAACCAACCCGGCTTTGAAAGCAGCCCCAGAGCGAATAAAAAACCCGACTGTTGGCTTGGGATGCCTCAGTCTAAATCCACAGATTTTATGTGAGTTGATGGCAAAATCGGGCCTTGATTTTCTGCCGTTCCCCACAATTTTATAGATTATATAAGCGGAATAAGGTTTCGGTAAAAACAGCCGGGGTAGCCCGACATTCCGGCTCTCTAACCAGGGAGCCATGACCCGGGGAAAATTGCATCATCCGCCAACTGTTCACAAGGGGATTCCCCACCCTCTAACAGGAGATTCAGCCCAGGGGGATCCCGAAGGGGAATCGCCCCGGTTTAGGCCAAAAATCCCCGGTTACCGCACTTCAAAGGGCTGAGGGTTGGGTTCCTCGATACATCCCCCTTGTTCTGTAGCAGTTGGGACGACATTCGGCTGGACCTGGGGAAGTAACAACTTCTCTGAAATCCACCCCATATTGCTCGGTCGGACCCCTACAGGAGGTGGCGCTGCCGGTGGGGGAGCATCCTCACTGGCGGGTTCAGAGGCCCCTTGAACCCCAGAAACTGGAGCCGGTGCAGCCGCCACTGATCCCACGGGTTCTGGGGTCGAGCAAACTTGGACTTGGACCCAGGCATCCGGATCGCTAACGGCCTGTTGTTTGCCCATCACCAACAGAACACTGCCACTGGGGATAAAACCCAATTGATTTGCCGGGATAGCCTCCCCTTGTTGCTTCAACAAGACCAATTCCCCATTCTCTGGCCCTTGAGCCGTGGAAGAACGCCTCAGTTGCAGGTACTGCCCGGGTTCTATCGTGGCCCGCTCGGAGATGTCCGGCATCGGGAGGGGGTCGGTGACGGGATCCGTGGGGTTCGAGTTGTCTGGCGGCGACCCGGGTAAATTCTTGCTGAGATTCTGCCATCCCTCCTCGGTGAGCACTAAACCCGCTACGACGCCGAGGCCCAGCAACAACAGGATTCCCAGTAACATTGGCAACTTGGAACGTCGGGGCTGTGGAGAGGGTCTCAACTCCGTCGGGGCATCCTCGGGTTTGAGAGTTTCGGGATTTTTCTTCGGGAAAAGCGTCGGTTGAGAGTCTTCTAGGGGTTCGGCAGGGGGGACTGATTGGAGTTGTGCTACCAACAAACGGGGGTCGAGTCCGGCAGACCGAATGGGTTCTACCTTGCAGTAAACCAGCCCCACGGTGACATTATCGTGACCGTTATGAAAATTACCAATATCGATTAACTTGGTGACCGATCGCAACACGGGGAATTCCCCGGATAAAATCGGCAGGATTTCCGTTTCCCAGTATTGCTCCACCCGGTCATTATCGCTCAATCCATCGGAACAGAGGAGGAAAGCGCTATCCTCATCCATGATAAAACGTTGGACCGTGGGATGAAGCACCGAGGAAGCCCCCATCCCTAATGCCTGGATCAAAGACCCGGCTGCTCCTTGTTGTAAGGCATCCCGGTACAGGGAGTACCCCAAACGGACCTCCCGAGAAGCGACATCATCATCTAAGGTGACTTGGCGGCATCCGGTTGAGGTAATCCAATAGGCGCGACTATCCCCAATATGATTGATATAAATTTCATGGCGATGGGTCAAGGCCATGACCAAGGTGGTACCCATGCGCTGGCGAGCTTGGCGCTGTTCTTCATCATTGCGACTGGCGATGCGATCGTTCGCAATCCCCACGGCAGATTCGATCTGCTCGATGATCCGGTGGGGAGCGCTCTGGGTATTCTCGGAAACAAGGGATTCCAGGTGTTGTTGTAAGGTTTCGATCGCCAAATTAGAAGCGACATTCCCCCCTTCATGTCCCCCAATGCCATCACAGACGATCGCTAACCCACTGGTATCTGAGGTGGCACGGCTGGTCCCACTGGGGGGATAGCAGGCATCTTCATTCCGGCGACGAGTCGGCCCGCGATCGGTCCCGGTGGCAATGTAATAGGTGCGCTTATAAAGCTCTCCACACAGACTTAAACCCCGGTCTAACAGCTCCGTCAATTGCGATGGGGTTTGCACATCTCCCATCGTTAGCATCTGGCTGAGTCGTTCCAGATAGGGGGCGATCGCCGGATGAGCGGTTTTGGCCAAACTCAACCACAACTGACCTAGTTCAGACAGGTCCGGTGTTGTGGCATCCCGTGGCAATTCCAGCAGGCGCAGCAAGGACCCTTCCACCCGCAGCAATCCCGGATTCAGCAGACTCTGGGCCACCCCTTCCTTTTTAAACGGATACCACAGTTGAGCCATCTGCCACAACCAATTGAGCTGGCGCATCGGCGAGGCATCTGCCCAGGAGTCCGTCAGTAACGGCATCAGTTGGGCATGAACTGCTTCCGGGGGTTGCCCTTTGCGGACCGCCACCATTGTCCCTTCCGGATAAATCGCCGTTTCTTCTAGTAACCAAATATCCCGATTCGGGTCGTTCCCTTTCGACGGCAATCGACCATAAACCTGGGGAACGTGCAATCGCAGGGGAAACAGTTTGAGATAGGGAATGAGCGCCCCGGGAATCTCGACGGGCATCTCCGGCAAGACTCCGGGTTTGGTATCGACCAGAATCTGATCTTCCTTAACCCAATAGCGATCGGCTAAGATATCCCCCGGTTGATAGCTGGGACGACCCGTTCCACCCACTGCCCATAAGTAGCGTTTCGGCAGGGGAGTGCCACATTTTTGACAAAATTTTTGAGTCTCCGGGTTGGGAGACTGGCAAGTAAAGTTGGGACAGTAGATTATGGCCGATGGTTTGTTCATGGGGATTCCTCGCGCCTGGAAGCTGGTTTTAGTCAGCCGAATGTCGGCAATATGATCTCCTTACTATGGGCGCAGCATTTGGGGAATAGATTGATGACTCAATCGATGATAGTTGTATTCTAGTAGGTCACCCCGGGTTCAAGCTAGATCGCTCAACCTAAGTGCCAATGTCCGATTTTAGCTTTTTTCTGACCGTTTAGGGCTTTTATAACTCGCCGTTGAGTCAGGAGTTTTTCCCAGGCTTGCCCGGATTGGCTTCGGTTGTACTGTGGCTGTAGGACAACCCCCTTGTCAACCCCTTAATCCGGAATTCTTCCAGACCCATCCTCGGACAGTCTACCTGTCTCTCCCGTTGGTGCTGGATTGAGCGGGGGCTTGTGCGGCGCTTTACAATTGATGTTGTATTGATTTTAACTACCCTGGCATACTAGCTATGATGCTCAAGTCAACGACCCGTCACATTCGGATTTTTACGGCAGAGGTGCAAGATAACGAATTTGCTCCGAGTCCAGACTTATTAACCCTTGATGTGGATCCGGACAATGAGTTTAACTGGCCGGAACCGACGTTACAGAAGGTTTACCGCAAGTTTGATGAACTGGTTGATTCTTACAGCGGGGAAGATTTAACGGAGTACAATTTACGCCGCATCGGTTCGGATCTGGAGTATTATTTGCGATCGCTCCTCCAAGAGGGTGAACTCTCCTATAACCTCAACAGCCGGGTCCAAAACTACAGCATGGGTTTACCCCAAATGGTCTACGAGGACCAGTAATCTCCCATCGGGTTGTTCTCGGGTTTCAACCGGAGGCCCAACCTCTCCCTGGGGGGTCACCCTCTATAGAGAGTCGGGGCAGTCCATCAACTGCCCCGCCCACAGATTCGGATTCCCTCCTAGAATTCGCTAAAGTCCTGATCCGCTTTCACCACCAAGCCCCCAGGCGGTGGGGTTTTATTCCGGTGATGGGGCGCTAATCATTGCCTGAACCTCTTGCAGGTCAATTTGGAAATGATTAGCGATCGCCTCCATCACCTGCTGTTCTTGATCGGTGATTACCCCATCGATTTGAGCAATTCGGTAACATTGGGCTAACAGGGGATAGGCAAAATCGCGATCGAGCAGATTCAGCAGTTCCGGCAAGGGGACCGGATGCTCTATCTCCGCCTCGATCGCCTTCAATGACTCCGTAGTAAAGTTTAATGGCTTTAATTCCGGCAAAATCTCCGCCCAAGAGGTATCTGGACGAGACGCCAAAATCTGATGAATCAAAATCCGGTCCATCACATCTTTTTGGGCGATCGCTCGTTCCAAATACTCCTGATTCTCTTCTTCTAACGCTTGAGTTGCCGCCTCCTGAGTCAGCGGATTCGTCTTCGCTTCATAAAAACGACAAGCTGCATATCCCAATCCATACAACATCACCGCATTAGAACTCGCCCCGATCGCCATCCCTGCTACCGGCAGGTTCCGCAACACCCCTAATCCGCCTTTTAATGCCGCTGAACCCCCCAGGGATAACCCAAAAATCGCTAACACTTCCCCGCGACGCGCCGGATCTTTTAAATCCATGTCATAAGCCCCAGCAATCTGATAAACCATTTCTGCCTGCAATGCGGTGGTTGCCATCACATCCACCCCCAATAGGGCGAGGGCCAGTCCTGGGATAATACTACTGACGAATCCAATCCCCCCCGCATAAAGCGATTTCTCCACCATGATCCGATGGGCAATCTCATTGGGGCTTTCATGAGGATACTCTTGCTGCAACTTGCGAACTTGGGATTGAGCTTTGTCTATATCCACCTGTCCCACTAAATTCAGCAGCCATTGGGCTTTAAAGACTTCAGCGAATTTTTTAACTACCGGGTTCTCCCCAATAAATGAGAGGGCTTTTCCCGTTTCCAGGGCGGTGCGATCAAACAACTTCATCGATTCTTTGGTCGCAGTTTCGGCAGTCTTAGAGGCATTTTGAGTGACGGATTTTCCCGTTTCCGAGGCCCACTGGCTGGCAACTCCTGCGGCTTCTACTGCGGTTGCGCTTAAAGAAGCCATATCAAAGGCAACTCCCCCACTGTCTCCTTGGGCGATCGCCCCCACGAATTGGATGGTTTCTGCCACTTTATCCACCGCCACCTTACTCACTTCCAAGGCGGTTTTATTAAGAGTTTCTTGCACATCTCCCACTGCTGAACCGACTTGTTGGCAGGCTGAGTTTTTGGATTTGACTTCTTGTTCTTTGAGTTCAGTTTGTAAATTATTGGGTTCAGTTTTCATTTGTTATCTCCGGTTTTTATGACTATTATTGAAGAGGGTTTTCTAATGTTCCCCTGTCCTCATTTTATGCAAAAATCCTGAATAGAGCGGTTCGGTGGACTGGTCGGGTAGAGATATTTATAGGTACAAATATTTAAAGGAGTACAAACATCTTGCTGGCTATCCTATCATCTGTCCTAGAGCGGTAACTACAAATAAGGTGAGCGATCGCCTCCATCACTCACCTTTCTGCGTTGGAATTTTAGACGATTCCCACGGGGGTAGTCGGTTGCGCCGGTTTCGGTTCACTCAAGCCGATCCGTTCTTGGTACATCCGAGCCAAACGACGCTCTGCCTTAGCCAAGTCCCGTTCAATGCTACTAAAAATCATCGTGGACACAGGGTCCGTAAACTGGACTTGCAATTGGAAACAGTCGATCACCCCGGTTTGAATATCCCCCAAGGCGTGACGCAAAATGGTCAAGTCATCTTCAGCGGGTAAAACGTTCCTTAAAGAAGCGAAGGCCCCAGCAGCCATTGCCGGTAAAAACAGTTGTTCTCCCAGGGTTCGCAGGCGGCTTTCCAACAGTTCGAGATGGCTGACTTTTTCTTCCCAAATCTCTAACAGCAGCAATCGAGTCGCGTTATCGGTGGTGTTGTGGGCATACTGTTTAAAGGCTTCTTGGCTATAGCGTTCGCCCGCCATTGCCTGATTTAATCCATCGATAATTTCCTGACGGGTTGATCCTCCCCAGGCTTCGGCAAGTTGCCACCATTCGGCTGAACTGTCGTTGCGATCGGGCATGGATTGGTCGGGAATGCTCAAATTCAGCCTGGAGAGAATGGCGGTGGTGAAAATGGCTAAATCCCCGGGTTGCCGAGAGCAGATTAGGTTACCATCGGTGGTTACGGCTTCATCAATATAGGTGGCACCGGCATTTTCCATATCTTTGCGGATGGAGATAAAGCCGGTGGCACGACGTCCCCGCAGTAAGTCGGCTTCGATTAAGACTTGGGGCCCGTGGCAGACGGCAGCGATTAATTTGCCCAAGGCAGCCGCTTCTTGAACGAAGGCGATCGTGTTGGGGTTGGTTCGCATTTTATCCGGTGCGCCACCCCCGGGAATGATCACGGCATCGAAATGTTGAGCGCGGGCTTCGGTGGTGGTCCCATCGGGTTTGATGGAGACTTTCCCATTTTTACCGTGATAGGTTTGATTCATGCCGGACCCGAGTACAGAGACTTTGGCCCCGGCTTGTTGCAATGCTGTATAAGGAACTTTAAATTCTGAATCTTCCACTCCTTCTTCAATCAGGATGGCGATTCGGGGTGTGGGGTGTGAGTTGTTTGTAGACATAAAGTTAGGTTTTAGTTAATTCAGTTTGCAGTGTCAATCAAAAAGTGAGATAAACGCCCTTTGGGTTTTATCTTTATTGTTTATTATTCGGTTAGGAAGAATTGACCGATGAGGTATATCACAGCGGTGAGCCCTATCCACGGACTCGACTCTATCGGGGAAAAGTGTGACGCTACAAGGGCGATCACCAATTGGCTGAAACATTACCGGAGAAAAGACTCGGGGTTTTCTCCGGCCTCGGTTCCGCTCTGGTCGGCCCGTGAGATTTAGTAGAGGTACATATTACCGTTAGGCTCAATCCTCATGTTGCTGATGTCCGAGTCTAAGTTGTTGGCTTCTGTGAGATAAATCCGAATCTCTCCCGGTGCAATAATTTCCGGTTGGGCTTGAATCAGTCCGCCATCGGGTCGCTCAAAAGTGACGGTTAAGGGAATTTGCAGATCCATCAGCATTGCTTCATCGCCCCCGTCCAGGGTGCGATCGCGGGTCTCCCCGATCGCCTCGTAGGTAATCGGCGTATTCGTTTGATTGATAATTTCTACCGCAACTGGCGCATTTTCCGGCAGCACATAAGCTACGGGCATTTGCACGTTCTGGGGTAGGGGCATCGGTTGGGCCTGAGCCTGTAATTCGTTCTGTTCAGTGGGAGTATTCTGAGCCATGCTGGCAATGGGGAAGGCAACGGCTCCCAGCAAGAGGCTACTAAAAATTACGCCTAATAATCCCGGATTTTTGCTATTGAATAAATGAGTAAACTTCATAAAAAGCCTCCAAAATTGATTAAAATATCTTCCCAAGGGGGGCACTCTCCTCAAAATTTAGGGGAGAGTTCCTGTAGATGACCCTAGGTTAATCTTCAGTAAATGGGGTGGAATCCCCCTCCGGCGTCACTGGATTTAATAAATAGGACAAAAAACCGGGTTTCTGGACCTTTCTTTTCTGCTCGACTCGCACCCATTCAGTTAAGAAACCCGGTTTTTTTCCCTAATACTGCAACGATTTCCCCGATAGAGAGCAGGCCCTGTCATTTTCCAGCTTCTCGGAATGGCCTCACTCCCTTTCCATTTTGTCAATGGCGACAATTAACCCGCTAACATACTGCGAAGCATCCAGGCATTTTTCTCATGAATTTGCATCCGTTTGGTCAGCAAATCTAAAGTGGGTTGATCATTGGCTTCCTCTAGGAGGGATAGCATTTCCCGGGAAGTGCGGACCACGGTTTCTTGCCCTTGCACTAACAAGCGAATCATTTCTTTCGCCTCGGGAATACCCTCATTGTCTTCAATTGAAGTCAAGCTAGAAAACTTTGCATAAGTAGCAGGAGCAGGAAACCCCAAAGCCCGAATCCGTTCCGCAATTTCATCGACCGCTAGGGCTAATTCTTGATACTGCTCCTCAAACATGAGATGCAGGGTGCTAAATAGGGGTCCCGTGACGTTCCAGTGAAAATTATGAGTTTTTAGATAAAGGGTATAGCTATCGGCTAACACGCGGGATAACCCTTGAGCAATTTCTTCTCGGGTGCTGTCGTCAATCCCGATATTGACGCTGATCGGATTTTGACTTTGGGCAGACATTCCTAGGGTAGCTGTCATTCTTATTCCTCTAATGATTAAACTGATTTACTGGGGTTTTGAAAAGTGCAGAGTTATCGATTGAGGGGAAACAATGGTTCCCCGATTGCGACTTAAATGATGCCGGGACCTTTTCCACGGCGATCGCCTTCCATTGTCAGTTTCCCTTCCTCGTCATTATCATGAACTTCGTCATATTCCCGAGCGCGTTCTGCTTTGAGGGCTTCTTCTTTTTCGCGCAAGTCACCCGGCTCATTTATGTACATTTCAGGTTCGATCGCATAGTTATTCACCAAACCTTCTTGGTCTACGGTAAAGCCATCGCGGGTATGATCCGGATTTTCATGAGGCTCATCGGCGCTAGAGGGTGCTTTCATAAACTTGTCACCCTCACGGTCTTTCCGCGCTGCCACTTCTGCCGGAACGATTCCGCGATCGTAATGCACCGGCCCTTCTACAGGTTCCGTGACTTTATTCTGAACGGTTTCTTTGTTATCCATTTTTTGTTTATCCATGAGTATTTCCTCAATCTCTTATTTAGTCTCTTTCAGCCTATCCGGTGAACCCCACTGAATTAAACTATCTATGGGAGTAAGTTTCACCCTACTCCTATCGATAGAGAGATTGAGAAAATCCTCTCCCTGTAACCGTTTAGAGGAATTCTGTTCTAAAACAGCATGGGATCAACCCGAGAATTAACCGCTTCAATTGTTGATGGCTCTTTTTTTAACTGGGATTGGGGTTTTCATCCCCTACGGCGATCGCATTTTCTGTGGGAACGATCCGCGAACCATATCGGTTGGCATAAACCTGGGTAAACTCGGCCCCAAAAAATAAAATTTGTGCCGAAAAGTTAACCCACAACAATAAAACGACTAAAGAACCCGCTGCACCGTAGGTGGAACCAATCGTACTATTCCCTAAGTACAAACCAATTAAAGTTTTACCCACGACAAAAAGTAAGGCTGTAACGATCGCCCCTAGCCAGACATCAGTCCAAGCAATTTTGACATCCGGTAAGACTTTATAAATCATGGCAAACAAGACCGTAATCACCCCAAAGGAGAGGAAGAAATCTAACACTTGCCACAACCCCATGAGCATATCCGGAACTAGATGGCTAAAAAAGTTTCCAATTGCAGCTAAGGCGGCACTGAGGACGAGGGAAACCAGCAGTAAAAACCCAATGGTTAGAATCATGGCAAAGGATAAAAAGCGGTCTTGGATCATCCCTTTTATCCCCCGTCCCGGTTTGGGTTTTACGTTCCATATCGTATTGAGAGAACCCTGGAGTTCGTTAAAGAGTCCCGTTGCCCCAAATAGAAGTAAACCCAAACTGATCAGGGTTGCCCAAATGCCTGACCCGGTTTGCCTGGTATTCTCAATCATGGTTTCGATGACTTCTGCCCCTTCGGTGCCGATCGTGCCTTGAAGTTGTCGGACAATTTCACCTTGGGCGGCATCTTGACCAAAGATGACTGCGGCCACGGCGATCGCAATAATTAAGATCGGCGCTAAGGAGAAAATGGTATAATAGGCCAAGGCGGCAGCCAATCGCCCTGCATTATCTTTTTGCCATTCTGAAAAGGCCAGTTTTAACAGCCGCAACAGTTGTTTAAATTTAACCATTTTTGTTCCTTTTTTTTGTTAAAAATTTTTCAATGAGTTGTTTAATTAAAGTCGGGTTTGTTCGGGAACCTCTTAAAAAACAAGAGTTGCTTTTCCGGCAATTTGCCCTCATCTGCCCGTTTTGAGTAAAGGGGGGTTAGGGTTTTATTAAAATAGGGCTTAGATAGCTCAATCGCTAACTAAACCCTTTTAATCAATCCAAACGATTTACTTACCGATTTACCGATGTTAGGGATTTGGGTTGGAGAATCCTAAACCCCACCACCTGCGATCGTTTGACTGTCCGCGTTCTCCCTCCCGGGAGGGAGAAAATTTCAGAAAGTTAGGGTCTGACCCTCACTCTTCAATGCTTCTGGACTATTCCAAAAGAGAAGCAGTTTTCGTGACCTAGGGCCTAGGAAGGGAGATGGAAAGCGCAAGATGAATCAAGTACCTGCTGACTTCTAGGGCATCGGCGATCGCCCTGCCCAAGTTTAGGCCGTTTAACCGCGATATTCCGAGGATTAAAACGGTCTAGTTCTTGAGTGATCAATATCTTTAGCTTACTAAACCCCTGGGGAGTTATACCTCTATCCCAAGGTAGATCGATTCGGGGTCGGGGAGAACCCGTTCTCAAAGCACCTGTGCGATCGCCGCCAAACTCCCCATCCTTGCCACTCCAATCCCTCCTCTTATCCCACTAACCCAGAGCGCAGCGCTAAAACTGCGGCTTGGGTGCGGTCATTCGCACAGAGCTTGTTTAATATATTCCGAACGTGAGTTTTCACCGTACCCACTGTGATGTACAGCTTTTCGGAAATTTCCGCATTATTGTATCCTTGGACAATCAACTCTAAAACTTCTAGTTCTCGTTCCGTCAGAGGATAGGCTTCGATAATTTGGCTATATTCCGGTTCCGGAGCCTTAATCGTTACCGTTTCTTTCTTCTGAGAACCGAGGGTCGGTTGGGTATTTGTCGTGCGCGCCTGCTTGAGGACGATCCCAGCGATCGCCGGATCAATCCAGGAGTTACCTTCGTAGGTGAGGCGCACCACTCCCAGCAATTCCTCAAAGCTAATATCCTTCATGCAGTAAGAATCTGCACCGGCAGCAAATGCAGCCAGAACCGCATCTTCATTATCCTGAAAGGTCAAGATCAAGATTTTGGTTTTGGGATTCTGTCCTTGAGCCGCTTGTGCTTGTTGCAGTCGCTGCGTCACCTCAATTCCATCAATATCAGGTAACCCAATGTCAACAATCCCAATATCCGGCTTTGTGTCCATCAGCAATTTCAATCCCGAGGTGCCGTTGGCAGCATCGCCGACAACGACGATTCCATCAGATTGCTGCAAAGCCGTTCGGATTCCGATCCGAGTCAGATCATGGTCTTCAACTAAAGCAACGCGAATTTCACTCATCTATTAAAAAGGGTCTCAACCCCGTCGTTTACAGCGAAAAGTTGGAGATTGGAGAGTTTTTTTCAGAGATCTCTTCCGGGGAACCCTCCGAAACCCGTATCTGCCACTTCACACACCGCGACTCAAATGTCCGCTGAACTAGGGCATTGCTACAGTTTTAGATCCCAGGGACAAGAAACCGGGGTTTGCGGACCTTTCTTGGACCCTTTCAGATCAAGGATGTTCTGAAAAACCTGGTTTCTAACCAATACTGTACCAGCGTCCTCGGGGGTATTCTTCAATTCTGTACTAACGGCGTGATTGGCTTTCTTTTTGCATTTCAGTCTGGATGGTTACCAGAAGCCCCTTCCAGTCGTTAGGGGTGCGGACTTTTGATATAACTTTCCACAAGGGAAAACAAAAGTTTAACAATCTGGGGCTACGTTCGTGATGACCCAGAGGGTCAAAATAAATCCGATGCCCGCAAAAAGTAGGTCTCTGAAACCAGTTTATCAAAGTGCTTCCCACTCTGGGGGCCTTTTCCCTCAAGGGTCGTTTTCCCCTCCTGATTCTTGCTCACATTCCGCCTCGGGGGAAGCCCGCCTAGGGTTTTCAAATGATTACCGTTCCCATCCAGGATCCTCTTTGGATTGAGGGGGAAAACTGAGTGTTCCTTGGCGCTCATTCCTGGGGTTCCTTCTGTGGGTTCAGGGGGTATCTCGGTTCCCTTTTGATCGGATGAATTCGTTTCCCAGAGCGAATTCCACCTATTGATAGAGGTGGTTAGTATCTAATCCGGATACATTTATATTATCTAAGACTACAGTTATTGAGTCCTTTTTGGTGTTAAGCATCACCATTGAATGATTAGAAGCCCCATTGGACAAGGGATTTCAGAATTCGCGCAACGGAGGTCTCTAAACTTTATTATTTTATCAATTGTCTTAGGGGTCTGGGGAAATTGGAGCCTTGAACTGTCCCGAGTAACTGCACCATTTCTATGCCCAGGGCAGGCATTCAAACCGATCGAGGGAAGGTGATGGAGTGTTTTTTTTGCACAGACAACTGTCCTATCCCTCTGGAGAAGAATTCCTGTTTTCCCGCCGGTAGCGATCATCGGGGGTTCCATGTCATCCGCCCAGGGTACGAGAATCTCCCCAGGCGATCGCCTCCCCAGCTTTTGCCTTTCCCTTTCCTAGAACTCGGATTCGCGGGTTCCCGCAGAAGCAGTGGGGGCAAAACTTTCCCTCGCTCTGAGCTTTTGGCGTCCCATCTTCCCGATGGCATTTCCACCAGACTGCTCCTTTGTCAATGCCCTCAGAAACCTTTCCCCGATTAGAGATGGGGCAATTATAACGTTTTTCTTAAGATTTTATCAAATCGACCTCCAGGAGAGGTCACTCCTTTAAACTAATTGATACTCTGGGGACGAATTAATCCCAATTCATGTATGATATTTCCCTTGTCCTGCCGAGCTTGCATCCGTATAAAGACCTTTTATTTAAAGTGCGATAAATTCCCTGAACCTTATCCTAAAAAAACCTAAAAAGCAATAGCCTAATGAGGATGAACCCCTCACTCAATTCCTCAAATAGACCCACAATTTACCACATTTTATGACAATCGGGATGGAGTCAACCCAGATGAATAACCCTACCAATCCTCAATTTAATAATCGAAGACCTCGCCACTCTCTCACCCCTTTCAACTCACCGCAGCAACCCTTGGTAAACCATTTACCGACTACAGAGGCAGATTCAGCGATTGGCTTGGGGGGACAAATCCTGTGGAAAGCCGATGCGAGCGGGGCCCTGACTGAATTAAACCTAACCGGACAAACCTATACGGGGATGGACCGGAAGGTTTCCTTGGCTGGTGGCTTTTTACAAGCTATCCACCCGGAAGATAGACCCATTTGGCATCATGTATTATCCAGCCCAGAAACTCCTACCGACCTAAGTCAAAAACGCTTAGGGGTTGCGGTTTGTGAAATGGAACTGCGCTTGTTAGGAAGGGACGGCATCTATCGCTGGGTGCTCGTCCAAGCCTTTCCCCTGGAGGGGAACAAGGGCGAAGTGGTGGGATGGCAGGGAACGTTTACGGATATCGATCGCCTCAAGCAAACCCAGATCCAACTCCAAGCCAAACAAGAATTTATAGAAAATCTCATCGCCTCTTGTTCCGAGGCGATTATTGCCGGGGATGCCAATGGAACCATCCAAATTTTTAATCAGGCGGCCCAGGAATTATATGGATTAGCCGGACAGAAACCCCCGCAGAATGCCTCAGAATCCGGTCCCCCCGAGGAAAAACTCCCAGGGACACCGGACCCATCCCCTTCAGGGAGTGGGGTTGGTGTGAGTCATTCCCAGAGCAAACCGGAAACGGTGGAACCCGGGCCCACTTCACCGGAAGGGTTGCCCCTATGGGAAGCTTTCCAGACGGAAACGCCATCAGAACAAGAATTAGTGGTGACTCCTAAAACGGGAACACCCCGGATCATGCTGGCGAATAGTCATCCGATTTTTAACCCGGGCGGCATCAAATTAGGGGCGGTGACCCTGATGCGGGATATTACGAAACGGAAACAGCGAGAACAAGCCTGTTTTAGTCTGTATGCAGAAACTCAGGAAGAAGTTCGCTTACTCCAGGCTCAACTGGCCGATCGCGATCGCCCACTCCCCCTTGTGCGCGCCCAGTCCCCCCAGACAACGGCCCCAGAATCCCTCGATGACTCACCGACTCAAAGACTGCCGAGAATAGAGAATGAGGAGGATTTCGCTGAACTGTTCCAAACCCTGGATTTAATTAGTCCCTATTATATCGCCGGTCTTCTTTGGGACCAGGGGGGGGAATTGCAAGGGGTGATGAATTGCCATCGCCTCCTGGCGGATTCCCTGTGGGAACGGTTAGAAAGCTTACTGCTGAGAGCCTTCCCGGATCAGATTTTGCGATCGCCTTCCCCGGAAGCGGTGGTTTGGTCTATTGCCTTACCGGAAGGGGAAGGCTGTGAAGTCCCGGTCACCGAACTGGGGTCTGTGCTGCTATTTCCGGTGATCGGCAAGGGTGACGCTCAAAAGGTGGGACTGCTATTTGTCGTCCCTGAAGGGCGATCGGCTTTGAATGCCTCTCAACTAGACTTGCTAGAAGGGATGATTCAGCAAGCCTCAGAAACCCTAGAAAAGCTTTCTCCAGAGGGCGGGGATGACGCAACAGAGGGCCTCGAAAATACCCGGGGCGATCGCCTTGAACCCTCACCCCAGAACCCAAACCCAGACCTCGTAACCGGATCCGCACAGACCGATTACCAGAGCCAATGCAAGCGCGATCGCCGTTCCGCTGTCTCCGCATCCCACCAACCCACAACAGAGAAACCCCGCGATCTCCGGGAGTCCCTTTCTGCCTTCTTATCCCACCCTTCCCAAGAAAATCATTTCTCACCCACCCAGAACCGGGAGAGAAAATCTCCGCTTCTCAATGGGAGGGAAACCATCGCCTTGAACCAAAACCACCCACCCACCCCACAGGACTGCTCACCGAGGATTTCCGAGTATTTTGGAGCTTCACCCTCTCCCCAAAACTCCCCAGACCCCCAGGAGAACCCAGCCCAGGAGAATCCCAGGGTCCAGAAAAACTATGCCGGTAGAGATCGCGATCGCCTTCACGATAGCATCCACTACCGCACAGAGATGGAACCGGGTAGTTCCAGTAGTTCCCCAGGAAAAAGGTCAGAACCAGCCATCAGCGGGGGTTCGGGTCATCCTCAAGAGTCCCACCAAACCCCGGGAGACGAAGGGGTGCTCATTTATGATGCCGATGGGATTCTCACCACCTGCAATCCCAGGGCCGAAAGAATTTTAGGCGTAAGTGTTCGGGAGTTGATCGGACGCTCGTATCAAGATGCAGGCTATTCCAGCATCTTCCTCGACGGTTCACCTGTTGAAGGCGATCTCCATCCCGTCGCCATCACCTTCGAGACGGGAGAAGCGCAATCCAATACCATCCTGGGGATTTGCAAACCCGATGACACCCTTACCTGGGTCTCCCTCAAGCTTCAGCCCTTATTTGATCCGGATTTTGACCCGGAGGAGTGCCATCCTTGTACCGTGATTGTCTACCTCCAGGAGATTGACAATTTTACAAAAGATCAAGACTCTTTGAGGGAACTCAACGACCCCACATATCAGTTCATGGTCGAACAGTCCCAGGACTTAATTGCTCGCCATAGTCCCGAGGGACTTTATCTGTATGCCTCTCATGCCAGTCGTTCCTTGTTGGGATATGAACCCGATGAACTGGTGGGGCAAAGTATTTATGAGTTTGTTCATCCCCAGGATGTGGAGGTAGTTAAGGGAATCTTTGAGGGATTAACCGGGGAATCCTCTACGGATCGGGTCACCTATCGCCATCGGCGCAAAGATGGGTCCTATATTTGCTTGGAAACGACCCTGGGCTGGGCCCATCACCCTGGGTTAGGGAGGGAATCCGAAGCGATCGCGGTTTCCCGAGATATTACCCCGCACAAGGAGAAGGAAGAAAAAGTTGCCCAGCTCAATCATGATTTAGAACGCTTAGTCCGCAAGCAAAGACGGGAACTGGAAAATGGACGACAACTCAAAGAGGAATTGCTCCTGCGCGAACAGTTAGCCCGCAAAGTGGCGGAAGCGGCTAAGACCCTGCTGAGTACGGAACGCCAGCGCATTGCTGAATCCCGCTCCTTTTTAGCGGAAGCGACCACCCTACTCACCGCATCCCTGGATTACCAAACGACCCTGGAGAATTTGGGGAGACTGCTGGTGCCTCGGTTTGCCGATTGGTGCGTGATCAATGTCATGGAAACTGGCACTAGACCTCTGGGGTCCTCAGATGGAGACTATCGTTGTGTGACCGTCGCTTGCCTGAACCCCTTGAAGAAATCGACGGTTTGGGCCTTGCAAAATCGGTACCCGGTGAATGGGGAGGGTCGGTACAGCTATTTGCAACAACTCAGCGAGATTCGCCGCTTTGAGTCTAGCTCCGACTGTGGAGAACGGCAGAATGGGACGGAGTTTTGTTTTGGCATTTCTGACGATGAACTCGCAGCAGTGGCGCAGGATGCAGAACATCTGGAACTGTTGCGATCGCTTGATGTTAAGTCCTATATTTGGTTACCCATCTCCTTCGGCGATCGCACCTTTGGCTCCATTCTCCTCGTGCGCGGCAATCAGCCCAGTTCTAGTCCTGTGCCTTTAAAAGAGGATGCAGCCTATACTCCCAGCGACCTGTCTCTGGTTGAAGATTTGGTGCGTCGGGGTGCCATGACCCTAGAAAAAGCTATCCTCTACCGGGAAGCTCGGGAGACCGGAGAAAGTCTCCGCAAGACGGTTAGCATTTTAGGGGAACGGCAACGCCAGTTACGGACACTCCAACAGTTGGCAAATTTGCTCAACCAGCGGATTGCTGATTTACCCCGGTTGTTGCAATTGATGGTAGAAGCCGTCTGCTCGGCCATCCCCAAGGCCCAGTTTTGCCTAATCGTCCTTCACGATCGCCAAGTGGACCGTCTGGAATTAATGGCAACTGCCGGTACAGGTACCCAAAATTTACCCATCGGAATCCATTTGAAAACCAAGGATTCTTTACTCTCCGAGGTGTTTGCTACGGGTCAGTCTCTGTTGCGATGCCATTCTCTCGATGGACTGACTTCCGATTCCCAAACCGAAATCCTCCCCGGGGAGTTACCCGCTTGTGTCTATGCCGTGCCGATTGAGTCGGCGCGGGCAGGGCGTTTGGGGGTCCTCGCCGTGGGCAATTGGGAAGATTTGGCGGCCTTTGAGGTGGAGGACCTCCGTCAAATGGTCACCGCAGTGGGTGAACAAGCGGCGATCGCCATTAACAATGCCCGCTCTATCGAAATTTTAGAGGAGCGCGATCAACTGTTACAAGCTCAAAATCATACTTTGGCTTGTCAAAATCAGGAACTAGAGTCCAAACGTCAACAGATCGAACGTCAGAACTGCCAACTCAAGGAGGCATCTCGCCTCAAATCGGAGTTTTTAGCCACCATGTCTCACGAACTGCGGACTCCGATGAATTCAATTTTGGGCTTTTCCCAGGTCCTGTTGCGGGGACGCCGCCATCCCTTGGCTCCTCAGCAAAAACAAATGGTGGAACGCATCCTCAATAATGGCAAGCAATTACTCGCTTTAATTGATGATATCCTCGACTTGTCTAAAATTGAGGCGGGTCATTCTGAACTGAAGTTAGAAGAGTTTGAAGTCGATTTATTAGTCAGTGCCACCTGTGAGGAATTGCGAATTTTTGCCCAACGTAAGAATTTAACGTTGCAGTTTAATTCCACCTTGGATCATCCCCGGGTTGTCGGCGATCGCTTACGGCTGCGCCAGGTGGTTACCAATTTGATTTCCAATGCCATTAAGTTTACCGCCTCCGGTGGGGTAGAAGTTTTACTCTCCAGTCCCTCCCCGGATTCGGTGGAAATTTTCGTCAAGGATACCGGCATCGGCATCCCTCCTGAACAGCTTAATCATATTTTTGAAGCCTTCCGCCAAGGCGATCAAACCACCACTCGCGAATATTCGGGCACCGGCTTAGGATTAGCTCTGTGTGACTCTTTAGTTCGCCTGATGAAGGGGACGATTTCGGTAAAAAGTCAGATTAATGAAGGTTCGACTTTCTCGATTCAAATCCCTCGCTCTATCTCAGAGCTTGCTTGATTAAGGCCATCTAAAAATTCAAATCTCCCTAAATATAGCCCGTTTAAATCCTGATTACCCGACCCTTAATGAGTGGGAGCATCTTGCTCCCTCCTGAGAATGTGGAACACAATACTCCCACTTTTTAAAAAAATGTCCGATTCATTTCTTGGAGTCATATTTCTACATAACCCCGGGGGATTAAACTAATTATTTAATCCCTCTACCTCGGGTTTATCCCCGTGATTAACAACTTTTATATCTTTAATAATAAAAACAGACAAATTGTAAGGACGCACCGCAGTGCGTCCCTACAAAATTTATGCTGTTATGGTCGAGCATTGAAATTATAAGCTCGGGGTTACACCCGTTTCAGCTTGGGTGGGGACAGAAGTAGCGGCAGTATAGCCCATTTCACCAGCGATTTCTCGGAAAATCGAAATTTGTTCCTCGAATGAAGCCTGTTCGATATGGGACAGAATGCGCTCGGTTTCCGGAGTGGATTGGTAATCGGAAGGCATATCTACAATGCGATCGCCCATTCCCACGGCCCAGGCATACCAGACGACTAATTGATTATTAGCGGATAAAGCCCCATAAGCATGGGAATAAACCGTATCTTTCCGTTCCACAATATCCCTCATGATCTGAAGCTGCTCATCATCAGAGAGGTCATAGTAGTCATCCATCAGCATCGGTGCAATGTTCGGTTCCGCTGCTCCCGGCGCGGCGGGAGTAATGGAATCTCCCATTTTCTCGTAAATCCAATACAGCAGAGCCAATTTATCATCGGTACTCAATTTTTCAAATTCATTAACGATGTCTAGAGTTCCTTGGGAACGAATTTGGCTTTTTCCTGTCAAATTAGCAGTCATAAAAGAAATCTTCTCTTTTTATCAAGTTGAACTGAATTGATTGTTACAAATCTTTAGGTTAACTGTCAATCTATCTCGGGATGAACTGAGTTTCGTTACTTTAATGTTTTTATATCTTTAGATAGAGATTTTGTCCGGTTTATTTTAAAAAATATCGATTTTTTACCCTGTGAAATTATTTCATCTATCTACAGAAATAACTCCCTTAGATAAATTTTCCCTAAATTATTTCATTGGATATAAAAACTAGCACCGATCGCCATTGTTCCATTCCTGGCATTGCTGGCCCCCGATTACCCTGGGTTCTGAGCCCCAAAGTCGCCCCTCCAGAAGATTATTTCTTTACCTGGAGAAAATTAGGCGGGTTCGGAAGGGTGGGGACCCCCTCGGGACAATTCGGGATTAAGGGCGATCGCCCCAAGCCCAAAAAGTTCGGCCCGAGATTTTAGGCCCTCGGGAATTTCAGACATTGCGTGGAACTAGAGGTAGCAACACTTTTTCCGACGATTAGCCCACTATCCAGCACTCTGAATTCAATGCAAGTCAAAGAAATATCCCCTAGGCAACTCCTTACCCTAAGTAAAATCCGATAAAATCCGTCTAAAGAGCGAGAACATCAAAAGCGGTAGGGTGAGACAATTTCCGTACCACCCAAACTGCTTATTTGAGCCCAGTCCAATTTTTATAGATAAATGAGCGATCCCTCCTTGCCTCAGAACCCAAAAACAGACCGCATCCTGGTTGTCGATGACTCTCCTGATAATGTCTTGCTCGTCAAGACAATTTTGGAAGAAGAGGGATATGACATCACTCAGGCAGATAGCGGCTATGCTGCTTTAGCGCAAATTGAAGAATCACCGCCAGACTTGGTATTGCTGGATATTATGATGCCGGGAATGGATGGCTATGAAGTTACCCGGCGGATTCGCGACCCCAAAAAAAAGCGGCCCTTTATCCCCATTTTGCTGATCACCGCTCACGATCAACCCAGTGTGGTTGAGGGATTGGATCTCGGGGCCGATGATTTTATCCGCAAACCCGTCGAACTGGATGAACTCTTAGCGCGGGTGCGGAGTTTGTTGCGCCTCAAGCATAGTGTAGATGAGCGGGATGAAATCGCCCGTCAGCGCGAGGATTTCGTATCCAGGCTGACCCATGATTTGCGAACTCCGTTAGTCGCGGCGGATCGAATGGTGAACCTACTCAAACAAGGAGCCCTCGGACCGATCACGCCTCAGATGGATGAAGTCTTCACCACGATGGTGCGGAGTAACCAAAATCTGTTGAAAATGGTGAATACGTTGCTGGAGGTGTACCGCTACGAAGCCGATCGCAAAAATCTGAATTTCTCGTTGGTTGATATGCCGCAACTGATTCAGGAAATTATCGAGGAACTGCTGCCGATCGCCCAGGAAAAAGAAACCCAAATCAAGGTTAAGTATGGAACGGCAGTTGATGGATCCAACAAAACTTCGGGGTTCGTCCGGGGCGATCGCCTAGAACTGCGTCGCCTTGTGACTAATTTAGTGGGGAATGCGATCAAGTTTACCGACAATGGGATCATCGAGATTCGCATTACGGAAGAGGTCGTTCCTAAAAATGCAGGGGTTCCCAACTGGATTGCGATCGCAGTAGCTGATAACGGTGCTGGGATTAGTGAGGCGGATCAAAGCTTATTGTTTCAAAGATTTCTTCCCGGCAAGCACAAGCGATCGGGAAGCGGTTTGGGCCTACACCTGTGTAAACGAATTACCGAAGCTCATAATGGAACCATTGATGTCCAGTCAGTGTTAGGCAAAGGCAGCGTCTTTAGTGTGCGCTTACCCGCTTGGAAAAATTGATCCATTTCAGGGGTTATTCTCGCTTAAGCGGGAGCTTAGGGTGTCAAATTTCAGGGCAAATTTCAGGGCAAATTTCAGGGCAAATTTCAGGGTGATAATTGCGGTTATCTAACATCCCTTATAGAGAGAATATTCGAGAATCAGTACAGAAGGGGATAGTGGCGATCGGTCGTGACTGCTATCCCCAGGGGGGACGGGGGAAAGGTTCCGACATCAACCCCTTGAATCAGGTGGGAAGGGGGTATGGAAAGTACGCGGGGTCGATAAAAGCTGCTATAACGGTTGCAGATGTATTTTGACTCCACTTTAACGACACCACTATGGAAACTTTTGCCTATCTTCAATTATTTCTCGTCTATGATGCCCACCCCGCCCCCTTAGAACCTCTGGCCCCAGGGGTGAGAAAATTTTTTGCAGGATTCAAGGGGAAAAAATTCTCTAGTGCGGGATTGATTCGCTGGTTCTCTGTGGCCTTGACTGTCGCACTCTTGAGCATGGCAACCCAGGTTTTGGCTTACCAACGGGGTGATCAGAGTGAAGCGGTGCGCTCTATCCAACTGCGCTTACAACAGTTAGGCTATTTTAATGCGGAGCCAACTAGCTTGTATGGTGAGATCACCGAGGACGCGGTGAGGCGTTTTCAGCGCGATAATAGCCTGCCGGTGACGGGAAGAGTGGATCCGCAGACGTTAACGGCGATCGAGCGATTATTACGACCGGATCCCAGTTTTGGTCAAGTCACCCAGGTGGGAACGACCAATCAAGTGCTTCGTTTTGGTGACTCGGGTTTATCAGTGAGCGCCCTCCAGGACCAGTTACGACAGTTAGGATATTTGAATCGGGCCTCCACAAGTCAGTTTGATTTTGAGACACAACAGGCAGTTTTGCGCTTCCAACAGGCATTTAATATCCAGCAGACCGGAGAGGTGGGACCGACTACTCGGGGGGTCTTAGATCGCCAATTAGCGCGGATTCCTGCGGCTCCATCCTGGCAACCTGTCACCCCAGTCGCCACTACGAACGGGACGGGAAATTTGAAACTGGGCGATCGCGGCATTGCGGTGAAATCTCTTCAAGAACGGTTAATTACCGCAGGCTATCCCATTGGTACCGCCGATGGCACCTTCGGACCCCGCACGGAAGAAGCCCTCAAACAGTTTCAATTAAGTTTTGGGTTCGTTCCCTCTGGAGTTGCCAGTGCGGACACTCGCCAAGCTTTGGACCGCAAGTTTTATGTAGTTGTAATTCCTAAGCGCAATACTTTGGCCCTCAGCGCCGTTCGTGAAATTTTTCCCGATGCATTTGAGGCCGAAAACCGATTGGGGAATTACATTCATGCCGGTTCTTATGTGCGCCGGGAGGTTGCTGAAACCCGCGCGAAACTTTTAAAACAACGCGGACTCATCGATACTCGCGTGGCTTATTTCTAGTTAGCCGTCAGAGGGGGTAGAAGGGTTAATTTCTGCCCCTAAATTGGCAGCAATGCCCGCTGACAGGTGGGACAAACCGCATGGATGGTGAGTTGACAATCGAGCAGATGGTATCCTTCTTTGGTGGTGGTTTTAATCCCTACTTTTAAGATGGAGTCGCTTTTAAATTCAATAGTTTTGTTACATCTGACACAAATTAAATGGTGATGATGGTGAGGATAGGGTTGATTAATTTCGTAATGTTTGTGACCTTCTGCTAACTCTAATTCGCGTAAAATTCCCATCCTCGCCATTAATTTGACCGTGCGATAGATGGTAGACAAACTGATTGCCTCTCCTTCCTCTTTTAAAAGTTCGTAGAGGTCTTCAGCACTCAGATGCTCACCTTTCGGAAGGTTTTGAAACACTTGTAAAATCGTTTCTCGTTGCGGGGTTAAGCGCCAACCCCGTTCGTTTAATTCAGCTTTAAGCGAGGACGCCGTGTAGAAAGACATAGCAATCTTTTTCTCTTCTCAAGAAACCCTCTTTATTGAGAAGGATACACAATAAATTGAGAATTTGCAACAAAGCGGGCTTATTGACAATTATTAGCACCTACTCAATCGGTGGTTCTCTAATTGCTCAACGCCATGAGGGGTAAGCATTCTGGAGTTGGTAAAGCGGCTCGGGGGAATGAGGACCCATTGTAAATGTTCCCGGTTGGTTGTGGCGACACCGGGTACAAAATCCCCACGGTGAGGGCAGTGCAGGAATTTTCATCCCTCAGAGTTTTAAGTTTTATAACAATTTTAAACGGGCCAAAACTTCACCATTCTGACCTGGGACCCCCCCGCGCAAAAATCGCCCTCCCGACTTGTGAAAGGCGATCGCCATATTATGCAGTAGATAGTCCCCCTTGTGATAGCAGTCGCGGGGGAGCAAGTTTTTTGAGCATCCACCAACCACCCTGACCGATGAGGCGATCGCGCCATTGCTCACAGGGAGTAGAAAAACTCCCCTGAAGCGATGAGCGTTTCCCTCTAAGTTAACAATTCCAGATAATCTCGGACGCGGTTGCGTCGCTTCGGCTGCCGCAACTTTTGCAGGGCCTTGGACTCAATTTGACGGACTCGTTCCCGAGACAGGTCCAGAGCACGACCAATTTCGGCTAAGGAGTAGGGATGTCCATCCGTCAATCCAAACCGCATTCCAATCACATCCCGTTCTCGACTGGTTAAATCTGCCAGGAGGTGATGCAACTCCCGATGCAAAGCTTCTTGCATCAACTTTTCTTCCGGAGAGATATCATCGGTTTCGAGTAAATCTCCCAGTTCCGTATCTTTCTCCTTGCCCACCTTAGTTTCCAAAGACACAGACCGAGGAACTCGCAATAACACTTCCCGGACTTGTGCCGGAGTCATCTCTAATTCCTTGGCAACATCTTCGATGCTGGCGGTGCGGCCTTTTTCTTGGGACAGCTTGCGCTGGGCCTTTTTAATTTTATTGAGCTTTTCGGTAATGTGAACCGGCAAGCGAATGGTGCGACTTTGGGTGGCGATCGCCCGGGTAATCCCCTGACGAATCCACCAGTATGCATACGTGCTAAACCGATACCCCTTGGTCGGATCGAACTTATCCACCGCCCTTTCTAAACCCAGAGTGCCTTCTTGGACTAAATCCAAGAGCTCTAACCCTCGGTTTTGATACTTCTTCGCCACGGAAACCACGAGACGGAGGTTGGCCTCAATCATGTGTTCCTTCGCGCCAATTCCTTCGGCTTGAGTGCGTTCCAGTTCCTCCACCGTCAAAGATGCCAGGGCCGCCCATTGACGTTTCCCAGCAGCCAAAATCGGCTTGAGGTCAGTGACTTGCTCTCCCGCTTCCGCAGCCCATCGCTCTAAGGAGGGTCGATGTCCTAAGAGAGAGGCGAGGCGATCGCGAGTATCAACCAGGCGAACATACCGTTGCAGTTCTGGATTTTCCTCAGTAGCCGCCGCATCACGCATCTCTTTGATTTGCATATAGCGCTGCACTTTCTGGGCTTCCACAACCTCTTCTTCTCGCCCGAGCAACCGCACGCGCCCAATTTCCTGGAGGTACAACCGAACCAGGTCGGTGGTGCGACGAGTGGGGGCTTGAGAGATTTCAACCGTGTCCGGTTCCTCCATTTCCAGCTCGACTGCAATGGAATCGGAGGTCAGGTCTAAGTCATTGTCCTCGGGAGCATCCAGCTCGAAGTCGGAGGGCAATAGTGGATTGTCGTCTTCTGTATTAGGGTAAAGAGAAATTCCTGGCATGGTGATCTTCCCAGCGTCTCCAGGTGATCGGTGGTTTGCGGTTCTTGACTGCTTTGTTATCAATATTCCCTCGATATCAGACTTTTTGTCACATCTGACCGTTCCGTTACATAACGTTACTGTCAGTTATAAAGTGAGTTACTTAAGGGATTTGGCGGTTTAATTCCCGAAACAGGGCTGCCCCTGTTCGGTGAATTCGCCGTTCGGTGAATTCGCAATATTTTACATCAAACAGGCAGGTTCTTGGAAGAAACAGAAAAATTCCTGTCCCAGAACCCTACTCGCAAGTATAGAAAGTATTCCCTCAACTTGAGGTGACTTCTATCAGCCCCTTCGTTAATTTTCATCACCGATCGCCACGGTTCCGGATCACGGGGGGTTAGAATTGAGATCACAAAAGAGCCGGTTTAGTTTCCGGTTGCTTAGATATCGGGACATTACTCGGGCTTTATATCCCGCAGCATCAGGGCTTCAACCGCATCTTTGGGGGTAATTTGGCCTTCGAGTAACTGATGCACCTGATAGGAAATAGGAACGGAAATCTCCAAAGTTTTAGCCCGTTGAATTAACACCTGGGTGGTATTTACCCCTTCGGCTGTCCCTTCTAAATCCGGGAGAATCTCAGCCAGGGTCTTGCCTTGTGCCAATTGATAGCCCACTTGATAATTGCGGCTAAGAGGGCTGTTACAGGTTGCTAGTAAATCACCAAGTCCTGACAATCCGTAAAAGGTTTCCATTTGCGCCCCCCAATGGATGCCAATGCGAATGATTTCAGTCAGTCCTCGGGTGAGTAAAGCCGCTTTGGCATTGGTGCCCAGTTGGAGTCCATCGCAGACCCCCGAGGCGATCGCCATGACATTTTTAAGGGTCCCCCCCAGTTCTACCCCCAAGGGGTCCGGATTGGTATAAACCCGAAAGTTACTAGAAGAAAACACCTCTTGAACCAAACTGGCGGCACTCTCATCGTTACTTGCTACCACCGTTGCTGCGGGTAATCCCTGTTGAATTTCCTTGGACAGATTCGGTCCAGCTAACACCACCACGGGGCGATCGCTAAATGCCCGTTGCCAGAGTTGCGCTGCCGTACAGGTCGTTTGGGGGTCTAACCCTTTGGTTGCCGTTACGATAATGGTATCTGTGGCAAGACCAATGGCTCTAACTTGGGACAAAACCGGGGCCACTCCTTTCATGGATACCGCAGACAGGAGAATATCCGCCCCAGTGACAATCTCCTCTAAACTGCGATCGCCACTCCTGCACCAATATTCCACCGGATGACCATTTTGGCTCACTAACTGTCCCAACGTCCGCCCCCAAACCCCAGCCCCCAAAATTCCGAGGGTCTGAGGTTTCGTGGCGGGGAAAGTCGGCTTATTATCCATCAGTTTTCCTCAATCCTTCCCCTAAACAACCGTTTGGGGGTTGCGGCTATTCACCCGAGGATACCGTTCCATCAAAGCCCGGACTTGCTCGGCATGATAGGAACTGCGAGTCAAGGGAGAGGCTACAATTTGTAAAAATCCCCAGGACTCCCCAAGCTGCTGCCATGCGGTAAATTGCTCTGGGGTGACCCAATTCACCACAGGTAGATGTTTCGGGGTCGGTTGCATATATTGTCCCAAGGTTAAAATGTCGCACTCCACAGCGCGTAAATCTTGCAGCACCTGTTGAATTTCCTCATCGGTTTCCCCGAGTCCGAGCATGATTCCCGATTTGGTGTACAACCCCGGTGCCAGTTGGCGCGATCGCCGCAATAATTCCAAACTGCGCTCATAGTTGCCTTGGGGACGCACCCGGCGATACAGACGCGGCACCGTTTCGGTATTATGATTGAGCACTTCCGGTTCAGCTTGCAAAATCACCTCTAAGGCTTGCCAATTCCCACAGAGGTCCGGGATTAATACTTCAATGGTGGTGCCGGGGGAAGCAGCCCGAACTTCCTGAATACATCGCCGGAATTGGTTGGCTCCCCCATCAGGCAAATCATCCCGATTCACTGAGGTAATCACCACATGATTCAGGCGCATTCGCCGCACGGCTTCCGCTAACCGAATGGGTTCCGTGGGGTCTAGGGCTTGGGGCTTTTTCTCAAAATCAATATCGCAGTAGGGGCAGGCACGGGTACAGGCTGGCCCCATAATCAGGAAAGTCGCGGTCCCGTTGTGGAAGCACTCTCCGATATTGGGACAGGATGCTTCTTCACAGACGGTATTGAGGGCTAAATCCCGCAATATTTCCTTAACGTTGCCGACGCGCTCCCATTGCGGGGCTTTGACCCGCAGCCAATCTGGTTTTACACTCACGCTTATGCCCTAACATTTTTAAAAGACATCATCCTTATGATACTGGCCTAGGGTTCAACTCGCTCGCAGTTGCGATCGCTCTGGACAAACCTTTTTACAATCATCTGCCAGAAATTACTTGACAATTCTGGCTATGAGGCCATAGACTGATAAATGGTCATAAATTACGGGATGTGGCGCAGCTTGGTAGCGCACTTCGTTCGGGACGAAGGGGCCGCTGGTTCGAATCCAGTCATCCCGATTTTAGGTGATGGAAATTTTATAGAGGCGGGTTAACCCATCAAGTGTTAACAGCCTTTTCGGTTGTCGGCGATCGCTTCAGATCGTCGGCAACTCTTTTTTTTAGGGCGATCGCTGTTCTAAAATTCTTTCTGTAAAAATAATTCTGACAAAGTGCCTTCTTTTAGTCAGGACGATCAGGGAGAATAATCATAATGGACAAGACTGACGCAAATCTTGATATTTCACTTGTCCTAGCGAGCAAGATGCTCGCACTCCAAAAATGTACGCAAATAACTGTGGGAACCGCTATAACCCTTGATTTAGAAAAATATCACCCGGTTCTAGTAGGTCCCCGAGAGATGGCACTATGAATCAATCTGTGTTAATTTCAACCGCCTTAGGCTTAAGTGCACCGGATGTTGAGGCGCTCATCCAAGGGGCTACCATTGCTGCGGTGGCAGAAATTTTTCTGGATCCGGGACAAGAATTTGCCCTTTATTTCCGAAATGATTTTACCCCTCAACTGCCGCCCGAGTCCTCGGATCAACCGACGGAAGTAGCAGAAACCGTCAAAATTGTGGCGATCGCGCGGTGTGAAGGATGCCAAACCATTACCGACAGAAATTCCTTACCTACCCTGTCTCGATTAACCTTGTGGAGTTTAGAAGACTTAGAGGAAATTATCGAGGATCAGGGGGCTATTTTTCTGGCTCATTTGCGAGTTGATCGACTTCCGGAGGCGATCGCCTTAGCTTTTCATCTTCCCACCCAGGACCGAATCGGAACCCCCATTGCCTTACCTGTAACCATTGCGGTGGCTGATTCTGTGCCAGTATTGAGCGATCGCACCTTTGCCTACCGGCGTTCACAACTTGAACAGTTCCTCCTCCCTCTGCATCCAGAATTAGATGCCTTGCAAGGGGCGATCGCCCAACTCGCTCGTTCTCAACCAACGGCACAAAACCTCGATGATGATTTGCAACAGTTTCTCGGGTTCGGAAATCCGGTTCCTGCCACCGCAGAGGACCCGGATTTAACCTGGATTAGGACGATCGCCCCGGTGGGTAATTCTCAAGATGCCCAAGGGTTTGCCAAGCTGGTGCGCCAAGGGTTGCTGAAATTAGGGTTTAGCGGTCCCGAACTCCTTCCTGAGTTCCTGATTGCCGGGGAAGGATGCGATTTTTATTGCGAAACGCCTTATCTTATGGTAGGACAGTGTAAAGCTAAAAACCCCAAAACTGCGATCTCTGACAATCCCGCTCAACTCCTAACCCGGGCTGCAAATCATCTCGGAACCGAACGATACGAACGAGCTATTAAGTGGATCGTCGCGGCTGAAGAGTTAACTGTGGATGTGCTGAACGTGGCAATTAAAAATCAGATGAATGTCATCCGTCCCGAAACCTTGCAAAGTTTAGTTGACTTGCAAGCTAAATATAAAGGGTCCGTGGACTTGCTGAAATTAAAACAGTGTTTGCGGCAAGACCCTTATGGATGGGCCGATGATAAAGTCAATAGTTATATTGATAAAGTCAAAGAATCCATTGAGTTGCGATCGCGCATTATCAAACTGGTTAAACGACATTTAGAAAATGCCCGCTTAGAACTCGCTGGAGTAGAAGCCCTCCATGCTCTATATGTGAGTTCCTATCCGCATCATTTTATTCCTTTAAAAGAAATGCACGAAATTTTAATCGAACTTTCTTCTCCCCTCACGGGATATTTAGGACGAATTAAAGGCAGCGATTGGCACAGCGATCGCTTTTACTATCTGCGTGACTTATCCCTCTAAAACTGAATTCCCACCCCTTGTCTTAATGGCTCTGAAGATTTTTCCTTAACCCTAATAATTCCAATGGAAAAAATCGCTCGATATCGTGGATGTCTTCTCGGTTTAGCCGTGGGTGATGCGGTAGGAACCACCTTAGAATTTAAGAAACCGGGGACTTTTACTCCCATCACTGATATGGTAGGCGGGGGGATTTTTCACCTCAAACCCGGAGAATGGACCGATGATACTTCAATGGCTTTATGTTTAGCAGAAAGTCTGATTGAAAAACAGGGGTTTGACCCGGTTAACCAATTAGAAACCTATTTAAAATGGGAGCAAACGGGATATCTCAGCAGTACCGGAGAGTGTTTTGATATCGGAAATACGGTGCAACAAGCCCTGGGGCGATTTCAAGAGACGAGACAACCCTATTGTGGTGCGACAGATGCCCGAAGTGCGGGGAATGGTTCTCTGATGCGGTTAGCACCTGTTCCCCTATTTTATGCGAATCATCCGGAAGTGGCGATCGCCACCTCAAAAGACAGTTCACGCACCACCCACGGTGCAGCTACTGCCGTCGATGCTTGCCGATATTTTGCCGGATTAATTATTGGTGCAATCCAGGATAGTAGTAAGGAACAATTGCTTTCTCCTCACTACAGTCCCCTTCCTGGATATTGGCAAAAACATCCCCTGGTTCCAGAAATTGCTGAAATTGCGGATGGTTCTTTCAAAACTCGCCAACCACCAGAAATTCAAGGGACTGGTTATGTAGTTAAGTCTTTAGAAGCTGCATTATGGGCTTTTTATCACAGTCAATCGTTTGAAGAAGGCTGTTTATTAGCGGTTAATTTAGGGGATGATGCGGATACAACCGGGGCGATTTATGGGCAGATTGCCGGGGCATTTTATGGAGAATCTGGCATTCCAGAACGATGGCGGCAACGGGTAGCGGATGCGGACTTAATTAGGTCCTTTAGCGATCGGTTGTTTGAGTTTGCAGAGTCTGGGGTTACTCCCGGAAGTTAATGCGCGGAAACGACTAAAGTCGTTACTACAAACAAAGAGATTTCTCCAAGTTCGTAGTAACGACTTTAGTCGTTCTCTTAGGTTCGTAGTAACGACTTCAGTCGTTTCTTTATTATGTGGGGAGGCGATCGCCTCTTGACATTGCCAGAGTTTAGGGTTACTCCCGGAAGTTAATGCCCGGAAACGACTGAAGTCGTTACTACAAACGAAGAGATTTATCCCCTGTTTGTAGTAACGACTTTAGTCGTTTCTTTATGATGTGGGGTGGCGATCGCCTCTTGACATTGCCAGAGTTTAGGGTTACTCCCGGAAGTTAATGCCCGGAAACGACTAAAGTCGTTACTACAAACGAAGAGATTTATCCCCTGTTTGTAGTAACGACTTTAGTCGTTTCTTTATGATGTGGGGAGGCGATCGCCTCTTGACATTGGCAGAGTTTAGGGTTACTCCCGGAAGTTAATGCCCGGAAACGACTGAAGTCGTTACTACAAACGAAGAGATTTATCCCCTGTTTGTAGTAACGACTTTAGTCGTTTCTTCAGTTTCCACACCACCCTACTCTAGTGGGCCTTATTTTTGAGTGGTATCGGGGATCAAGGCTTTCTTGCCCAGAAACGAGGGAGAGGTCCATCTATCAGAAAACGGCTCAAATTGTTAAGTTTTATTAAGAAAACCCATATTTCATCAAAACGGTAAAATATAATACAGAAATAGAGGGAAATGCAAAAAAGCGGCCCCTCTCCCAACTTTAGTAAATCCACTTAATTTAGAACAGGAACACAGATATGAAACTAACTTATCGGGGAATTGGCTACGATTCGGAACCCCAGAGCTTTAATCTTATGGAGGCAGAAATTGGGGGAAAATATCGGGGGAATGATTGGCAAGTGCGCTATCCCCGGCATATTCCTGTCCCCGCAACTCTCAAGGAGTTAACCTATCGGGGCGCTCAGTATAATTCTGGGGAACCTGTCAGCACTTCAGTGGCACCAGTAGCCCCCAAGACTCGGCAGGTGAGGCCCCTCATGGATGCTCAACCGGCAGACAAGGTGATGGAAGAGGTAGCCAAACTTCACCGCAATAACATTTGTCGGAGTTTAGAACGCCGGATGCAAGCGGCAATGATGCTGGGGAATGAAAACTTGATTGAACAGCTACAAATGGAATCCCAGCAACTCACCTGCTACCTTTATTAAGCCGTTCTAGGGGTTACGCCGCAGCCATATCCCGCGCAAACCAGCGGCGATCGCCCCTTGATAATCATCCCGATAGCTATCGCCGATGTGCCATGCCTCTGACGCTGCACAGCCATGTTTTTCTAAACCCGCCGCAAAAATCGGCGGGTTTGGTTTTGCAGCCCCCACGACGGTAGAAATGGTAACGGACTCAAAAAAGTGAGCCAGATCCAATGCCTCTAGGACGGAGTAGAGTCGGGAGTCAAAATTGGATACAACTCCCATTGGAATGCCTTGAGAATGCAGGGATTCCAGGGTGGGGCGAACATCGGGATAGACGAACCAAGGGTCAGCGGTGGCAAAGTAATCGTACAGTTGCTCAAAGAAGGCGGAAAAGTCGGCAAACTGATGGAAGACTCCGGCGCGTTTGAAGGTATCCGAGGCGATCGCCTCCCACCACTGAAATTCCAGGCGGGGAATCTCAGTTTGCACAACTCCCGGAAATGCCGCCTGTTCGGTGGCGGCAAAACTGTCGAAAAATGCCTGATTTAACAGGCGATCGTCCACTTCGACCCCAAAGCGACGGGCAAAATTTCCATAAGCGGCACCGACAGTGCCACGCACTCCAAAAAGGGTCCCGGCGGCATCGAAAAAAATCACCGAAGGTTGGGACATCAGCTTAGGTTAACGGGGTAAACCGGATTGAGAGAAAAACTCACGCACGGGCTGAGTAATCCAATTTAAGCCGACTTTAAGCTGATGGTCAAATGTGGGCATCCGATACAGATAGGCTAACCGCCGTAAGAGGTGCGCCATTTGACCATCCAATTTGACCCCTAATCCGGTTAAGGTGGCATTATCAATTCCCAAGGTCATCATTTCTCCTAATCCTTGATATTCAAAGGGGAGAAGGGGGCGATCGCTCAAGGAGGCCCAAACATTCCAGGCGGCATAATCCGCTTGCTGCATGGCTGCTTGTGCCGTGGTGGGGACTGGTTGTCCGCTGCCATCAAGACTATAGGCGAGGTCCCCGACTGCAAACAGTTCCGGATGGTCGATCGCCTGTAAGGTCCGCGTCACTTCGATTTGACCCCGGTCGGTATGCTTGACCGGGAGGGCTTGCACCGCTGCCGCCACTTGGGTTCCAACGGTCCAAATCACCAAATCTACGGGAATGGGGTCTACTTGTTCTCGATATAACAGGGAAATGCTATCGGCGGTAATTTCTTGGGTGGTGGTTTCTAAATCAATCCAAATTCCCCGTTCTTCTAAGGCTTGGGTTGCTGCTTTGCGGTTAAATTCCGTGGAGGTTCGCAGAATTTCTGTCCCCATTTCAACGAGGCGCAGACGACCTCGGTTTTTGAGGCGATCGGCCAGTTTACAAGCCAATTCCACCCCGGAATATCCGCCACCGACGACAGCGATGCGGATTTTATCTTTGTCGGATGCTTCTAGGAGGCGCAGGCGTTCTTCTAGGCGATAGGCATCGGCGATGGTGCGGAAAGGGAAGGCATAATCGGCACATCCGGGGACTAAATCTAAGGGAGTTTCGCCACCGAGGGCCAAGATGGCGCGATCGTAACTGAATTCTACTCCATCCTCTAAATGGACCTGTCTATTCTCTAGGTTGATGTCACAGACAGTACCTTGATGGAAGCGCACTCGGGTATTTGCCAACAGTTCGGAAAACGGGGGTGCAATTTCCCACGATTGCAATTCCCCGGTGAGCAACTCGTAGAGGAGGGGGGAGAACAAAAAGCGATCGTTGTTATCAATCAGAACAATCTCGGGGGTTCCAGATGGGTTCCAGGGTAACTCGCTCAAGCGCAAAGCGGCATACAGACCGCCAAATCCGCCGCCGAGGATACAAATTCGTGCTTTTTCTGTCATAAAAGTGGGCGATCGCGTCAGTTAACAAGATACTCTTTTCCACGATAGCAGGGGGATAGGTCAGCGTGGGGCAACCAAGCGGACTTGAACAGCTCAGAATCTCTTCTGGCGGAATGAGTCTAGCCCTTTCTTCAGTCTTTTGTCCCCCGAGGGTTAAATCCTGGATTAGGTCGGCTTCAATTTCCGGAGCAACCGATATTTTATCCGCAATAAAATTACAGGGGCTAAAACCAATTAGCAGCGTCTTTAGTACCCGAACTTTTGCCCTCCACTCTTTTATTATGACCGTAACTAACGACAAGCCTAATTCCATTTTTCTGGAAATTGACAAGATTTGTCCCCTCTCCGAAGTGGCAAATAATCAGATTTTAACGAGTGAGATTCAGCATCGCTTAACGGAGTTGCAATTACTCACTCCTCCCGTTGATGGTGTTTTTGGGGAACTGACGATCGCCGCTTATCAACGCTTTCAGGAAGTGAACGGGATTGAAGAAGAAGAAGAAGCCCTGGGTCCGAAAACAATTGCAGCCCTGATGAATCCTCAGGTCCAAACTTTATCGATACCGCGAATTTCCCTACAAATCATCACGAAAACGATTTTTAAAACTTTACCCCTCCAATCTTCTGTACTCACTGCCAATGAGCAATTTAGTGTAGAAGTGGGTCAAAGTTTTACGTTAGCTAATTATGAACGGGGCCATCGCGGTCATTATCGGATTACCTTACAAGAAGCGATTCGGGGAAATCGCGTCTGGTATGCCTTTGAAGAGCACGTTCAACTCATAGAAGGCAACCGCACCCTAACTCAACCCCAGCAACCGGCGGCAACGGTGCGATTAAATGTGCCTTTCAAGTCTCAGATGGATAACTATTACAATCCCAGCGGCGCTTGTAATGTCACCTCGATCGCCATGTGTTTGGAATATCTAGGCGTTCCCCGCTACGACAGTCGCTATCGCCAGATGGAAGATGAATTATATCGTTGGTGTCTCGATCGCGGATATTCCCGTCATAACCCTGAACATTTAGCGCGAGTTGTCCGAGACTATAAACGCAAAGATGACTTTACCTACTGGGGAACCATCGAACGCTGTCAAAATCACCTGCGCAGTGGCAATCCCTGTGTGATTCACGGCTATTTCACCAGCTTTGGTCACATTATCGTGTTAGTCGGGTTTGACGCCAACGGATTTATTGTTCATGACCCTTATGGCGAATGGTTCCCATCGGGTTATCGAAATGACAGGAACGGTGCCTATCTGCACTACTCCTACAATTTAATCCGCCGCACTTGTATTCCGGATGGAGAGTTCTGGGTTCACTATATTAGTCGTTAAGCCCACCCTTATAAATCCGATAAAACTTCACACACGGACTCAAAGAGTCCGTGTTTTTTCTTGTAAACCCAACTTACGTCCCCTCGGTATAGGATGAGTTTCCAAGGATAAGGAAGCAGATTTTATCGAACTTTCTTGGCTACAGAGTAGCAGATATTTTGTAAAGATATCCAGGTTTAAATCAAGACTGTACCGGCCCCCTAACTTCACTTGTTCTACGGCCAGAGCTACTTAACTGAGGGAAATTAAATCACTCCCCGCAACAAAATACTCACTTATAAGAGATAGCATAACTGGCCATTGATCACCGCTCAGGTTAAATTTGGAACCTCAGCCCTGGCACTTAAAAACGGGGACTCAGTTGATCCCGAGCAGGAACTTGATGCCCTAAAATACCTGAAAACAGACGGAAATCCCAGATTGTCTTAGGGCTTCTGGAGTGTAAGTTGCCGTTTGTCCTGTTCTCCTCCGAAAGTCTCCCAAAGCCCTGAAATTGGCCATTATCAGCCCGCTCCTGATAGAAAAGTGCGGGATAAATATCGATCATTTGGCGGATTTTCCCGCCCATTTCTCTCAGGACTCATTGAGATAGTGCTAAAATTAGATAAGTTTTCTCCCCTGGGGGTTAATTCACTGAAGATAGTAAAATTGGATAATTTTACTATCTTCAGGAAGTAACTTAAATGACCAGAACATAAATGATTCACTTTTTAACCGCCTCTTACAAACGAGACCCCCCGAGACCAATCAGCACTATTTTTAGGGAGGCCAACCTACAGCGGAATCGAAAATAAAAAGACTTGAAAGAGAATTGAGGCAAGTCTTAGCTGGAAAAGTCCAGGTTTAACACATCTATCAGGTTTCACCGAAAGCATAGAGATGTGTAATATCGATTTCATAATCCGCTATTTTTATGCGGGTATTTTTAGCTGAAAAACAGAAAAATCTTGACCCTTAACCCAAAAATAAGGAAAAATAATGACCGTTTTTATTGCTTTAAATGACAACAATACCTTAGTTGCTTTTAACTCGAATAATCCAACCCAGACCGTCTCTGTGGGAGTCACTGGAATTGAGGGAACCCTACTCGGCATTGATACCAGACCGGCTAACGGTTTAATTTATGGCATCACAACCACCAATAATATTTACTCCATTGACCCCCAGCGTCTGGGATTCACCATTGATGCCAATGGAGCATTGAATAATACAATGACTCCGGCCACCGTATCGGCCACATTAGTCAGTACCTTATCCCAACCTTTTGAAGGGGGAACCGTTTCGGGATTTGACTTTAATCCGGTTCCAGATCGACTGCGATTAGTGGGTGAAAATAACCAAAATTTCCGCATTAATGTTGATACCGGCGCAGTTATTGTGGATGGCACCCTAGCATTTGCAGCAGGGGACGCCAATGGGGCCGTTGATCCGACCATTAGTGCCTCGGGTTATACCAATTCCTTTGCTGGAACGACTTCCACCCAACTCTACAATATCGATACTCAACTGAATACCTTGTTACTGCAAAATCCCCCTAATGATGGGACTCTGGTTACCATTGGGAATTTAGGGGTAGATTTTGGCAATTTGGCAGGATTTGATATTGTTTCAGGGATGGCTGGGGAGAATACGGCTTTTGCCGTTGATAACTCGATGCTTTATTCTATTAACCTGACGAATGGTCAAGCCACTAGCTTAGGGATGATTGGGGGGAACACCGGCTTAAATTTACAAGGGTTGGCAACGTTACCCAATTCTACGTTCCGAGACACGGTTACGGGAGAAACGGAATTTAACCCGGATCAATATTTGGCTTCTCATCCGGATCTAATTGCTGCGTATGGCTATAATTTTGGCGCTGCTGTTGATCATTTTCAGGTATTTGGGAAGGCAGAAAATCGAGCATTGGATACGTTTGACGAACTGCGATATCTGGCTTCTTATGGGGATTTGATTGAGGTGATTGGGGTTAATCCTTTCTCAGCCACGCAGCATTATATTGTGTTTGGGGTTTCGGAAGGGCGGGTTACCAATCTGTTCGATGCGGTCAGTTATCTCAATACTTATGCTGATTTAAGGGCAGCGTTTGGTAATGATTTAGGGGCCGCAACTGAACACTATATCCTAAATGGATTTAGTGAGGGTCGCGTTTTTTAAACTCAAGTCAGGACACAGAACCTAAAGAAACGACTAAAGTCGTTACTACAAACATTGAAGTGTTCCCTGAAGTGACCCGATGTTCGTAGTAACGACTTCAGTCGTTATCCAAGTTTGTAGTAATAATTAATTGCTGCCAGAAAGCATGGATTGCTGTCCTTGGGGGGAGGTTGCATAGCCTAAAAAGGCTTGGACTGCTGGGTTGGGCGGCTGCTGATAGGCGTAGGATAAGACGCGCTGCAAGGGATAATTGGGATGATCGGGCATCATGCCATCGATGGGGAGAGTTTTGACGGTTTGCTGATTGGCAACTTGAGCGAAGGTGGCATATCCGATGCCATTACGTCCGAGTTGTCGCAGCATTCCGGTGGTTTCATCTCGCTTAAGGGTGGTAATATTGGCACTATTCCCGAAATTGCCCCCATTGAGTACAATTTCTTGAAAGGCTTGATGAGTGCCACTGATACGGGGGCGATTCAGGACTTGAATGGGTCCTGCAGGTCCGCCAATCTCCTGCCAATTGGTGATTTGTCCTTGGAAGATTTGGCGAACTTGTTCCTGAGTCAGTCCGCTGGTATAGGGGTTTTCAATGCCGACGACAAGGGCGATGCGATCGCTGGCGATCGCCACGACTGCTAATCCCTGGGCTTTTTCCTGGGGGGTCAGCGATCGCGAAATTGCTGCCAAGTCCGCATTTCCCTCCTGAACTGCTTGGATTCCCCGTTCAGTTCCATTAGCAACGGTGAGGATGTTGGTCCCCGCATATTGTCTTTCAAACCCCTGTTTCAGGTTCTGATTAATGGTCACCATGCTGGTAGAACCGTCAATTCGGACAGAGGTATTCCCTGGGACTGATGCAGGCAAGGAAAAAGTATAACTTCTCGCCTGGGTCGGTGCAAGGGGGGCTGATGGCAGTGCGGAAGGGGGAGGGGCTGTGGAAGTGCTGGGTTCGGAGGTGGCTGGGGCCTGGGCTGGAGGGGCGATCGCACCATTGGGCGTGATTTGCGCGGTTTGTTCTTCGGAACTTAAGAACCAGTAACCGACTGCGGCTAGAATCAGAAAGGCGACAAAATAAAGAATGGGCGAAGGTCCAGTTTTGTTAGCCACGGTTTTTAGGTTTTTAGGATTAAGGGTAGAGATTGACTGCACTCTTAAGAGGTATGAAGACAGTCAATTTAATTTTGTCTTTTGCTGAGTTTTTTATTGAGTGTAAAGGGTTCGGGTGAGTTTTTCAAGGGTCATAAATCACAATGGATAGTAATACTATATTTATCGTTAAGGTGATGGTGGCCTCAGCCATCGTTTCTGCTGCTATCAAATATGGAGGTCCTCTGCTGGCGATTCCAGAGACCTCGCCGATCGCCTTGCTCCTCGTTTGTACACCAACCGCGATCGTCTTGGGGGTCCTGAGTTGGCGACTGTATTTCCAGGATCCACAAAATTAAGGGGGCTGGGGACCCATTGGCCCTTTTCAGTTCAAGGAGGGGGTAGTTTGGTGAGAAAATCCCTTTTGAGATCAGGCATTTAAGCGCCTTTAAGACAAAAAGACTCGGTTGAGGCTATATATTGAGTATCGAGTACAATCCCCGGGGTCAATCTGCTGAAGATTGAAACCTCTGATTTAGGGTCGAAAGAAAACGGGGTTAGTGGAAATAGCTTAGATGGGAGGGAGCGATCGCCGTGAATTTAGGTCAATGGATGGGCTTATTAGCCATTTTTATTTCTTGCTATATTCTCTGGCAAATCCGAGAAATTTTATTGCTACTCTTTGCCGCAGTCGTCCTAGCGACGGCCTTAAATCGACTCGCTCGCCGGTTGCAATGGTTTGGCATCAAACGGGGTTGGGCCGTCATGGTTTCCATCCTCCTCTTACTCCTGGTTTTGGTGAGTTTTTTTTGGCTGATTGTGCCTCCCTTTGCCACTCAATTACAACAACTCACCCAACTCCTAACTTTGGGATTTGCAGAAATTAATGATTTAATTTATCAATTTAGAACCCAAGTTCCGCCACAGTTGAAGCAATATTTACCCGATGTGGAGAGTATCGTTCAACAACTCCAACCTTTGGCTAATCAATTAGTGGGAGGGGCTGGGGCAGTTGTGGGCGGGACTTTTGGGGGCTTATTAAGCTTTCTATTAGTCTTAGTTCTGGCTTTAATGATGGTGAGCAGTCCTCAAGCTTACCGAAGTTCTTTCGTGCGACTCTTCCCCTCGTTTTATCGATGGCGAGTTGATGGCATTCTTGACCGCTGCGATGTGGCGTTAGGCGGATGGCTGATTGGCATTCTGTTTAACATGATGGTGATTGGGGTATTAAGCTGGATTGGCCTTTTAATTTTGGGAGTTCCCCTGGCTTTAGCGAATGGAGTATTAGCGGGTTTATTAACCTTTATTCCCAATATTGGACCGGCTTTAAGTGCAATTCCGCCAATGGCGATCGCCCTGCTGGATGCACCGTGGAAATCCCTAGCGGTGCTGGGGTTGTATATTTTTATTCAGCAGTTAGAAAGTAATGTTTTGACTCCTTATGTGATGGCGGAGCAGATTTTTTTACTGCCCGCAGTCACCTTAATCGCCCAAGTCTTTTTTGCTTCAATTTTTGGGTTTTTAGGATTATTTCTAGCCCTGCCTTTAACCTTAGTGCTTCAGGTTTGGCTTCAAGAAACGTTGGTGAAAGATATATTAGACCGATGGCGGAAACCCTTTGCAACCAGACGTCCAAGACCCTTGGAGGCGATCGCCCCGGTTGACACCCCAGGGGAAACCAAATCAGTGCCGTTGTTGCCATCAAGTCAGGACTTATCCCCCCTAGACTATGACCCTTGGGACGATCGCCCCCAGCAAAGCGATCGCCCACTGATTCCCCCCGAGGTCAAATCGGGACCCGACTTTCAGGAACAACCCCAACCGGAATAAGGGTAAAACTCCCCTAAAGAGTTGTTTTTTACCCTTATTCTTGTCTTAAAATTGGCTTTTATACCACCAAGACCCTAACCGTAATCAGAGAGGAATTCGTTAACAATAGTCAAAAAATTCTCAGAATTAATCCCGATATTAGAGAACCCAAGCTATGCGAACGATTGCCGAAATTAATGACAAAATTAGCCAGAAGAAAGCGGTCGTCTGGACTGTAGAAGAACTAAAAGCGCGGGTTTTGGAAAAGGGCATCCCGGCGGTGACAAAAGAAGTGGATGTGGTGACGACGGGGACCTTTGAACCGATGGAGTCATCTGGGGCGATTCTGAACCTGGGACATACAGACCCCCCGATTAAAATTCGGCGCTGTTGGTTAGATGGAGTTCCCGCCTATTCGGGGTTTGGGGCGGTGGATTTGTATTTGGGGGCCACCGAAGTCGCGGAAGCTCAAGATGGAGAGGAAATCCGAGAACGGGGAGGGGGTCATGCGATCGCCGATTTAATTGCGGGGAAACCGATTCATTTGCGGGCGATCGGGCAAGTCACCGATTGCTATCCCCGGGCCTCCTTTGAAACCACCCTGACCAAGGACACCATTAACCAGTTTTATTTATATAATCCTCGGAACTTATATCAAAATTTTATTGTGGGCGTGAATGGGGGCGATCGGCCCTTATTTACCTACCTCGGTCCCCTACAACCCCATCTCGGGAATGCCGTCTATTCCAACCCGGGCGCTATTTCACCCCTACTCAACGACCCGGAACTCGACCTGATTGGTCCGGGAACCCGGATTTTTTTAGGGGGCGGAATTGGCTATGTTGCTTGGGAAGGGACTCAGCACTTTCCCAAGCAAAAACGCCTACCCAATAAGACGCCGATTGGCCCTGCGGCCACCTTAGCCTTAATTGGAGATGCCAAACAAATGAATCCGCGATGGGTGCGGGGTTGCTACTTCCACAATTACGGTCCCTCGTTAATGCTGGGCGTGGGAGTGCCGTTACCCATCCTCAATGAGCAAGTGGTCTTGCACTGTGCGGTGCAAGACCAAGATGTAGTTGCCCCGGTCGTGGATTTCGCCATCCCCCGTCGGGTTCGTCCGACCTTTGGGTTAGTCAGCTACGCCCAGCTTAAAACGGGTCGGATTACCCTAGAAGGTAAACCCGTGCGGACGGCACCTTTAGCCAGTATCTTCTTTTCCCGTCAAGTTGCCTTGGAATTAAAGCACTGGATCGAATCCGGGGAATTTACCCTGACCGAACCTGTCATCCCCCTGCCGATGGACCGCTCGTTTTTACCCCAAAATTTGTGGGGGTCTCAACTGAGCTTGGAATAATCCACCGGGAGGATGGTGCACAGCTGAGAATTTCGGTGAGGGAATTCAAACCCAACCCTGATCCACGGTTTATTCCTGATTTTTGGGTTTATTCCGCTTGACGGGTTTGGGAAGCGGTTCGGTCCGGGGTGCGGCGGCGGTTTGCTGAACCGTCGGGTTGGGGACTGGGCGTCCAGAACTCTTGAAGGGGCGCTTGCTGCCGCCCGGTTTACCCCCTTTCCCTTTAAAGGGCTTTTTCTTTTTAGGAGCGATCGATCCCATGTCGTTCCCCTGCTCAATCCGCAGAGAATTTTCCTGACGCTTCACGTGCAGGTCCCAGAAATGACCGACGGCTTTCCCAGGTAAAGTCCCATCAAGCTGTAACTTGAAAAACTTAGGTTTGGTGTCAGAATCTTTAGGGCTTTGCTTGATTTTAACGACGATATATTCCTCGTCCTGAGATTGAAAAATCACCTCGCCACGAATGGAAAAATACCCATCTTGAATCTCTAACTCGCCCGGTTCTTCCGTCTCAGAGGACTCCTCGGTGACCGTCGGTGTCGCTTCCGTCGTCTGGGCCGGGGTTTCTGAGGAGGCGGGAGTCAGTTTTTCTGGCTCCCACACCCCCATAATTTGGACGTGCAAGGTCTTTTCTTTCTGTCTAGTGCGAGGATAAACCACCCAAAGGTGATCTTCTTCATCGCTGAGATGATTTTTGACCAAACTCATCACTTTACCCAGTAAAACCGCATCAATTGCGGTTCCTTCGGGGGTGATTAAATTCCCTCGGGTGAATTGTTCTTCCGAAGGTTGATAGCGACCGGCGACCAATCCGATCGCCCGATATTGCTTCGGTTCCGAAGGCAGGGGAATCGGATGAGGCCGCATCACGGTCCCCTCAGTATCTTTATGAGTAGCGGCCTCGGGAGCAGGGACGCCCTGAGATTCGACCACAGGTTTCGGTTCCGGTGATTTTGTCGGAGGGCTCAAGGAGAAGTCCGGCGGATTGGCCTGAACGCTAGGATCAGACTGGCCTACTTCTGGAGTATTAGCGGAGCTTGGAAATTGATTGGGAGAGGAATTCATAAAACCTCCTGGCGGCGGAGACACATCCGGTGACAGCTAACTTGAAAAACGCTTTATGATTCTAAACCTGAATTTGACAGGTTCTATAGAATTAAGCTCGTTGCATCCTGACTTAACATAAGGGAGGAACCCCCCCACTATCGGCAGATAGGGGCTTGCTTTCCGTCAGGCTGCTGATTTTACCTAAAATGCAAGGATGCTAGGGCCGAATCCGCATGGTTTCTGCTTTTTACTGGCTCGCACAGCATTCATACCCGTCAAATCTAGTCGATCTGGGGTACGCTCTGTCAATGCTTACTCGTGGCGTAATGCCGGAAACTAGGTTTGTTTAATGCAGCTCGGCGTGAAAACGCACTCCTGATCAAGATAGCATTGAGTCGGCTTTTCTCGCTTTGGTTGGATGGATGAAGGGGCGATCGCGACTCCATCGTTACTCCATCGCGTTTGTGAATATCCCGGCTCTCAATTTAGGGTGACGGGCCCGTAAATGACTGCTGAAATGATTGTGGGTTCGCTGTTGTCTGCCAACTCAGCTACAATTGTCACTCCGATTCAAAGGAATAACTACTGGGGAGTTTGAGGGGCGATAAGTCCGGCGCTGTACCGGAACGGTCAGTGTCGGGATACATGGACCCCTCAAGTCAGTTGAAGGGTCAGGCGATCGCACCAAACAAGCTACGATACCCTGAAAATTGACAATCAGTGGGATTGTCCGGTTATAATTTTATCCCAAATTGTTTTTACCGTAATGCTCAGAGCAACCCAGTACAGAATTTACCCAACCTTGGAGCAAAGACGACATCTTGCTCAGAGTTTTGGTTGCTGTAGATTCCCTTGGAACTACGCTCTCAACCTAACTAACGAAACCTACAAAGCTACAGGTCAGGGTCTAGGTCGCTTTGTCATTCTTCAAAGAGATAACTCATCTCAAGAAAGAGCATGAATGGATGAAAGAACCCTCTTCCGAATGCTTACAGGTTGTTGCCCTGAATTTGTCTAGGGCTTTTATCAACTTCTTTGAAGGGAGGGCTGATTATCCTCAATTCAAGTCAAAGCACCGTAACCAATCCATTAGTTATCCTCAGAATGTCTTGATCGTAGAAGAGGGTATCAAATTTCCCAAGATGGGGATTGTTCATGCTAGACTACACAGACCTATTCAGGGGGCAATCAGAACAGTCACGGTGTCGATGAATGCCAATAGTCAATACTTGGCCTCTGTCCTAGTCAATGACGGGGAAGATATCCTGGGAAAAACTGCTGAAGGTAAAGCGGTAGGTATTGATTTAGGGTTGACTCATTTTGCTGTCACTTTTGATGGGTCTAAATTTGACAACCCCCGTTGGTTGGCTAAACCTGAAAAAAATCTAAGAGCCAAGCAGAAGCGATTGTCCAGAAGACAAAAGGGTTCTAACAACCGTAACAAAACCTGTAAGCAGGTAGCCGGGGTACATAACAAAATAGCTCAATGCCGGTCAGATTTCCCCCACAAACTGTCACTCCGTAGGGTAGAGGAAAACCAAGTCATAGTGGTAGAAAATCTAGCCGTTAGGAACCGGGTCAAAAATCACTGTCTCGAATCAAGCAATCAGTCAGGTGGGAGGGGGTCAGTTCTGTGCCATGCTGAAGTACAAAGCAGAGCAAGAAGTCCAAGTCTACCTTGAAGTTTACCGATTCTTTCCTAGCTCCAAAACCTGTAATGTTTGCGTCAATCAAGTAAGCAGGCTGACCCCTGATGTCAGGACTTGGCAGTGTGAAAAGTGTCAAAAGAAGCACGATAGAAACATCAACGCGGCCTCGAACAGAAGAGATGAAGGACTGCGAATCTTATCCTCACCGGACCGGGGAGATCGCCTACCGCCCAGGTGTCAGAGGAGATAGTAGAGGACGCAAGAAATCCACTATTTCGCAATCTGCTGGGTAGGAAGCCCTCGCTGTAGCGCCAGGTCAGCGTCGGGTAGTTCAGTTCTTGTAGAAATCCCTGCGGTTACTGCCGATGTTGATTAAAATGTGGATAGCGTTAGAGGTTTTATTGTGACAGAAAAGCTGGGGCGATGGAAGTTGTACGTCTTGATACTGGGGCTAGTTGCCTTTGTGGGAATTGGTCTTGCACCAATTATTACGCCGATTGTCAATGGTGTGATGGGAGCTGCACAAACCACGGGGTCTAACACAGCAGCAACCCCAACAACGACCCCAAATTCGCAGCAGGGGGATTTGGAAGCTCAAGCTAGGGGTTATGAATTAGTAGTGCAGCGGGAACCGAACAATGAGACGGCCCTGCGCGGATTGTTGGAGACTCGACTTAAGTTGCAAGATATCCCCGGGGCGATCGCCGCTTTGGAAAAATTAGTGGCGATCAATCCCGAACGCACGGATTATGCGGTCCTACTGGCTCAAGGCAAGCAACAAATCGGCGATCGCGATGGGGCTTCGACTGTCTATCGCTCGATTTTGGAAACCCAACCCGGTAATATTAATGCCCTCCAGGGTTATGTGAATCTTTTGCTGTTAGAAAGTCGTCCCGAAGCGGCGATCGGACTGCTTGAGGATACCCTCAAAACGGCTCCCCAAGCTAATCAAATTCAGCCGGGAAGTATTGATGTGGTCTCGGTGCAGGTGATTTTAGGTCAGGTCTATGCGGACCAACAGCGCTATGATGAGGCGATCGCGGTTTACGATGAAGCCATGAAAGCTGAACCGGAGGATTTTCGTCCGATCTATGCTAAGGCGATCGTCTGGCAAAATCAAGGAAAATTGGCTGAGGCTAAACCCCTGTTTGAAACAGCCGCTCAATTAGCACCGCCCCAATACCGGGATCAAATTCAGCAACAAGCGCAACAAATTCCCCCAGCGGTTCCGGCAACCCCACAACCGGAAGCGGCACCGGCGTCACCGGAACCCGCACCGGAAGTGGATTCTACAGCCGAACCGGAAGTCAATTCTACACCGGAACCGGAAGCGGAGTAGTATTTAGGGAAGGGGCAACTGCTGTTGCCCCTTGCTTTTTTTACCCCTTTTTACCCCTCTGCCAGGGAAGCAATTCCGAGGTTAATTCAGTGGCTTAAATTCCTTTAAGGGTATTCCCAAAAATAAATCATTCCTATTCGGTTCTTATGTTCAAGCAGTTAAAGGAGTAGGGTGGGCAATGCCAACCGAACAGCTATGTGGGCATTGCCTCCTGAGCTCTGAGCTCTGAGCCCTGAGCCCTGAGCTAGTCGAAGGGCCGAAGCCTGTCCTGAGCCCTGAGCCTGCCGAAGGGCCGAAGGGGGTCGAAGGGTCGAAGCCTGTCCCGCAGCTCCGTCGAAGGGGGAGTCGAAGGGCCTACAATTGCTTCCGGGGAAGGGTTTGGGCTATATTATTTTGACGAGTTCCCTGAGAGGATTTAGGCGTTACTTTGATGAAACTGAACCCTCATAAACCAGGGTTTTATCGAAGGTGTTTAAGAGCCATGTCCCTTATCCCGTCTAGCTTCTAGCTGGGTTGTCACCCAGTAAGCCTTGTAGGATCTGTTAAGGGCTGCTATAGGGGAACTTGCTTTTGGAGCGATCGTGAATCCGGCTGTCTACATCAAACGACTGGGAAAATTCATCCGATGGAGACGCCAGGGAGGAGGCTCTCTCCATGAAACTACGGAGAAAAAGCATCACAATTATGATCGTTATATTTTGTCAACAGGGAAAATTCTGAAACAATTGTGACTGAGATCACACCCTAGCGCAGAAAAAGAGAGAAAAATAGGGTACCCTTTTCGGGACGATTCGCCTCTTTTCTTCAAAAAGGTGAAAAAGATTTAAGAGTCCAAAGAAATATCCCACCACTAAAATTATGACGAATAATTCCCGTTCTCCTCTACAAACCATCGATCCTGTCCGATCGAGCAATTCAAACTTCTTATCCCGACAACTGGTCATCATCGATCCCAAGGTGGACGATTACCAAACCCTAGTCGCAGGTATCGCCCCTCCAAGCGAAGTCCACATCCTCGACCCTGATCGCGACGGCATTGCACAAATTACCGAAATCCTCTCCCTAGGGAGTTTCAGCCTTCACCTCATCTCTCACGGAACCCCCGGAACCCTCCATCTGGGCAACAGCATCCTCAACCACCAAACCCTCGGCAACTACGCTACCCAACTGCACCAGTGGCCCCTTGACCAACTCTACATTTACGGATGTGAAGTGGCCGCCGGAACCGAGGGACAGCAGTTTCTCCAGGAGCTATACCAACACCTACCGATCGCTATCTACGCCAACCCCCACCCCACCGGCAACTCCGCATTAGGCGGCACTTGGAACCTGCAACAAATTTTTCCCCAGTGGGAACAGGGAGATGGGAACTGGGAATGGGTCTTATGTGATGGGACTCCTAACAAAGGACAAGGGACAACGGACAAAAGACAAAGGACCCGTAACTCCTCACCCTTCTCCCCCCACACCCTCGCCACCTACTCTCATACCCTCGGTTTCAGCTCTTACACCAACTTCCCTGTAGGAACTTGGCCCGAATCCGTCTTCATTGGAGACTTCAATGAGGATGGTAAGGATGACTTGGCAGTTGCGAACCAGAACAGCAACAACGTCTCCATTCTCCTGGGAGACGGGAGTGGTAGTTTCGGCACCCAAACCACCTTCGCCGTGGGTTCCGGTGCCTCTAGCGTCAACGTGGCAGACTTCAACGGGGATAGCAAGTCCGACTTGGCGGTGGCGAACGGCTTCGACAACAATGTATCAATCCTTCTGGGAGACGGGAATGGCAGTTTCGAGCTGCAAACCAGCTTCGCCGTGGGACGGATTCCGATGTCCGTCAACGTGGCCGACTTCAACGGGGATGGCACATCCGACTTGGCAATGGTGAACCGGGACAGCTACAGCGTCTCCGTCCTCCTGGGAGATGGCAGTGGCGGTTTCGCGCCGCAAACCAGCTTCCTCGTAGGATCCGCTCCGGTTTCCCTCACCATCGGAGACTTTAATGGGGATGGCACGTCGGACTTGGCGACGGCGAATCGCGACAGTAACACCATCTCCGTCCTTATGGGAGACGGCAGTGGCAGTTTCGCCCCCCAAACCACCTTCCGCGTGGGAAGCCGACCGCGTTTCATTACCGTGGGAGACTTCAACGGGGATGGCAAGGACGACTTGGCGACGGCGAACTACTCCGACGACAACGTCTCCGTGCTTATGGGAGACGGCAGTGGGGGTTTTACCCAAACTACCTTCGCTGTAGGAACTTGGCCGAGTTCGATCAAGGTAGGAGACTTCAACGGGGACGGTAAGTCGGACTTGGCGACGACGAACGAGTTGGATGAGACTGTCTCCGTCCTCCTGGGAGACGGGAGTGGCAGTTTCGCTTCCCAAGCTACTTTCGATGTGGGAAGCAGTCCGTATTTACTCAATGTGGGAGACTTCAATCAGGACGGCAAAGACGACTTGGTGACGGCGAACTTAAGCAGCAACAACCTCTCGGTCCTTCTGAACCAGACTGCCAAGGTGACATCGGTTACCGCCACCACCCCTGACGGTCGCTACAGCGTCGGACAAACTATCCCGATCGCCGTCACCTTTGACGAAATTGTTACCGTCACGGGTACTCCTCGCCTGCAACTGGAAACCGGCACCCCGGATCGCGCGGCGATTTACGACAGTGGGAGCGGCAGTAATACCCTCACTTTTAACTATGTGGTGCAAGCGGGAGACAGTTCTGCTGACTTAGAATACCTCTCCAATACGGCCTTATCACTGAATGGGGCTACGATTCAAGACCAATTGGGTGAAAATGTCGAGTTAACCCTTCCGGCTTTGGGTTCCAGCAACTCTCTGGCTGGCAGTAAATCCATTGTTATTGATGGTTTTGTCTCCGGAGGAGACAATCCGACTCCGAGCCCGACCCCGAGCCCGACCCCGAACCCGACTCCGAGCCCGACTCCGAGCCCGACTCCGAGCCCGACTCCGAACCCGCCACCCCCAACTCTAGATCCAACTTCTCCGGGTGTGTTTGTCGTGGGTGACGATGGACGGGTTAATGTGGAGTTCTTGTTTGACGGCAGTGGCTATGAGGGAGAAGTGGCCATCTTCAGTATTGAGGGGATGGAAAACCTCCAGGTGGGTTCCCGGGAGTACATGAGGGAGGCGGCTCGACGAGCGCTTAACCCGAACCAAGGTCATGTGGTTATCTCTGATCGTTGGGATCGAGCGCTGTTGAGCGATCGATTTTTTGAATTCGGGGAATCCAACTGGAATCGCGGCTGGTATCAAGGCATTGAGAATTTTGCCATGAATCCGGGCACAGAGTTTGCCATGATGCTTGTCCCTCATGGCACGGTGCGGGGTGTTTTAAACGAGACTGCATTCTTGAGTGGCCCTCGCCTTCCTTTCTTCTCCAATCACGCAATTCAAGGTCAGATGGTGGATCTGACGGGGAACGGCGATACCTTTGCTTGGGAGGATATGCCGATTAGGAGCAATCGCAATCGCGACTATAACGATATCATTTTCCAAATCTCGGGAGCCACTGGCACTGTTCCACCCGTGAATGACTTTATGTCCTCTTTTGGGGATTGGCGCGATCGCCCCCTGGGACGGCAAATCATCAACTATGCCAACACAGGTGTATGGGCGATTCCTACCCCCCGTCCGATCTTTACCCCTATCATCTCGATTCCTTGGATTTTCACCGGTTGGGCAATTGATGGCTATATTGCCGGGGCTGATGCGTTCTTTGATGCGAATAAAAATGGCGTCCGCGATGAAAACGAACCCACCTCGACGACGAATGAAGAGGGTCTGTTTGAGTTTGAGGCATCTCTGGAAGCGTTCGATACCAATGGCAATGGGGAACTCGACCCGGAAGAGGGTCACATTGTGATTACCGGCGGGATTGATACAGCAAATGGTTTACCGTTGGAAACGCCGCTGACAGCGACACCGGATTCTCAAGTTGTCAGTCTTTTAACCAGCTTGGTGGCGGAGGCGATCGACGAGGGTTTGTCGCCGTTGGAAGCGAATCAAAAGGTCACACAAGCGTTATCTTTACCGGATGAGGTGGATTTGTCTACGTTTGACCCGATCGCAGCGACGGAAGAAGGAATTCCCGGAGGGGTCGAGACGAATCTGGCAATGGTCCAGGTGCAAAATCTCGTCACTCAGACTGCGGCGTTACTCGATGGCGCTTCCAGTTTGGAGAAAGCTCAAATTAGCCGATCAGTTGTCAATACTTTGGCGAATGCGGTTCTCTCCCAAAATGCCTTGGATTTAAACTCTGCCGAACAACTGCAAAGCCTAATCGAAGCGGCGACTCAAGATGTGGCTACCATTGACCCCACTTTGGATGTGAATCGGATCGTGGCGATGGCGGCGGATGCGGCTACGGTGATGGCTGAGGCGAATCAGGAAAAGGCAGATGCGGTGGCAAATGGGGAGACGGATATCAATGGGGCGATCGCAACGCGCCAGAAAGTTTCCCTCGGCACCACCACGGACGAGTTCTTTGCTGCCGGGGAAGGCAATTTATCCATTGCAGAAGTGGTGGAGAATAACACGGGCGAAAATTTGACGAGTCGGATTTCGAGTGCCACTGCCGGTTCCTCCGATCCAGGCAGTCCCGGGATTCCACCGCTGTTCATCAACCCATTACCCTCGGCATCTGAGGCGATCGCATCTCTCAATACTGTGTTTACCGAGATCGCCAATCTTACGGTTCCTCAAGTCTCACCCAATACTGAGGCAACTTCCCTGGATAATCTCATGGGCACTAACGCGGCTGACGAGATCAATGATGACGCGGGCAGCAACTTTGTCCAAGGGTTAGAAGGCAATGATAATCTGTATGGCAACGATGCCAACGATACGATTCATGGGAACCAAGGCACTGACTATATTGCAGCCGGTGCGGGGGATGACTGGGTTCACGGAGGGAAGGATGACGATGCTATCCTCGGTGGCGATGACAGCGATCGCTTATACGGTGACTTGGGAAATGATGTGATCTTCGGTGAGAATGGCAACGATTTCGCCAATGGCAACCAAGGAAATGACTGGGTTGACGGCGGCGATGGTGATGATGTCTTACATGGGGGTCAAGATGACGATACGCTCAAAGGTGGCGCTGGCACTGATGAATTATACGGCGATTTAGGCAAGGATTTCGTCTTTGGTGACGCCGATAATGACTTCCTCTATGGCAATCAAGGGGATGATACCCTCGACGGTGGCGACGGCGATGATGTGCTATGGGGTGGCAATGATAATGACATCCTCATCGGGGGTAATGGCGATGATTGGTTGTTAGGCGATTTGGGTGACGATACGATGGTAGGCGGTGCAGGCAGCGATCGCTTTGTTATCCGTCCCAATGCCGGAACCGATCTCATAGTTGACTTTACCAATGGAGAAGATTTGATTGGTTTGGCAGAAGGTTTATCCTTCGAGAACCTAACCTTAACCCAAGGCAATACTGGCACGTTAATTTATGCCGGTAACAACTTACTGGCGACGGTTAATGGGGTGGATGTTTCGCTGATTGGTCAAGAGGATTTCTTCTCGGTTGGGTAACTATACGGAATACGATACCGATAAGTCTATAAAAACGAGCGGCGTCAATCTGTATGTGTAGGGGCTTCGATGCGCAGGCCCCTACAATCCGTTTTTATAGACCTTTAAATACCGGGTTCCGTATTATACCAAATCCGGTTGTCAAAAGTCGTTTTTATAAAGTAGCCCCCGCAGGCGGGCTACTTTCGTTTTCCTCCCCATGCTTTAAGGTGAGAGTTTTTTGGATATTTTATTGGATGCAGTTCCCGGAAGGAAAAAACCTGACCCAGTTTGATTGGGTCAAATTTTGAAACACTTAAGGAACTCCAACAAATAAAACATATAAATGTTTTATTTGTTGGAAATCCCTTATCTAGGCTGGGCTGTATCTATCAACAAAACCCTACAAATGTTCAAGGGTTTTGAGTTCTTTGGCATCACCAATTCAGGGCTAGGGCTTAATACTTCCGTTCTTTCGGCTGGAACTGAGTAATCGTTACAGGTCGATAGCGAATATCCACACCGGCAGGAGAATAATAGGACAAGGTGTGCTTGAGGAACTGATCATCATCGCGATCGGGATAATCCTCGCGGAAATGAGCGCCTCGGCTTTCCTGACGGTTGAGTGCACTGGCTAAAATCAATTGTCCGACTACCATTAAACTGCGTAACTCTAACGCTTCAATAATTTCCGTGTTCCACAGTTTGCCTTTATCGTCTAAATAAATCTGCTGATACTGCTGCTGGAACTGTTCTAACTGCTTTAACCCTTCCCGCATCAGTTCATCACTACGAAACACGCCGCAGTGGTCACTCATGGCATCCTGGAATCCCTGACGAACGGCCCCAATGCGGAGGGGTCCCGAGCGATCGACCAGGGATTGCAGTTCCTGTTGAGCTTGTTGGAGGTAGGGGCGATCGTCGAGGTCCGGCAATTTGCGGTTTTCCACATAGCGGGCGATCGCCGCCCCCGTGATTTTCCCATACACCACACATTCCAGCAGAGAATTACTCCCCAGGCGATTGGCACCATGTACGGACACACAGGCACATTCCCCTGCTGCAAAGAATCCTTCCACCAACCCATCGGGACCACTTCGGACCTGTCCCTCGGTATTAACAGGAATGCCTCCCATTGAATAATGACCCGTGGGACGTACAGGCATCGGTTCATAGACTGCATCGACCCCTAACAAACGGTGGGCCTCTTCCCAACAGAAGGGGATCCGGCTCATAATTTTTTCCTGTCCCATGTGTCGTAGGTCGAGGAAGACACAAGGCCCTCCAGGACGACCATCGGGATAGACTCCTCGTCCGGCGCGAATTTCCCGGGTAATCGCCCGAGAGGTAATATCACGGGGGGCTAATTCCATGCGACTGGGGGCGTAGGTTGCCATAAAGCGATCGCCCTCGCTATTAATTAAATAGGCCCCTTCCCCACGCACCGCCTCCGAAATCAACACCCCCACGGGATAGAGTCCCGTGGGATGGAACTGCACGAACTCCATATCTTGTAACGGCACCCCCGCCATTGCCGACATCGCCAACCCGTCCCCGGTAGAGGCAAAGTCATTGGAGGTGGTATTAAACACCCGTCCATATCCCCCAGTGGCAAACATCACCACTTTGGCGCGCACCACTTCCAGGCGGCCATCGAGAATATGGTACATCACCAATCCTTTGGCTTGTCCGTCTTCCAAAATCAACCGCATGACGTACCATTCTTCATAGACCTGGACCCCATAGCGGCGCAGATTATTCACCAGTTCGTGCAACATGGCATGGCCGGTTTTATCTGCGGCGTAGCAGGTGCGGTTATGGGAATGGCCCCCGAAGGCCCTTTGAGCAATCCGCCCATCGGGTAACCGGGAGAAGAGAACACCCATGTGTTCGAGGTCGATAACCACATCAGGGGCTTCTTTGGTGAGCAGTTCTACCGCATCTTGATCGGCTAAATAGTCGGACCCTTTGACCGTATCAAAGGCGTGGGCCTCCCAGCTATCGGTGGAATCGACGTTTTTGAGGGTAGCGGCGATTCCCCCTTGGGCGGCAACGGAATGGGACCGAATGGGATGGGTTTTGGCGACTACGGCGACATCGATGCTGGGATTGATGCGCCCAATTTCCACTGCGGCGCGACAACCGGCAAGTCCGCCCCCGACGATAATGACGTCATGTTCTATCATGGTTCTCTTAGCTCTCGTTGGATCTATGGGATCTAAAGGTGTTCTGGATTGGTTCTGGATCTATCTTCCCACTCAAAAAAAAATCCCTCCTCAAAGGTAGGGAATTTTTTAGAATCGCTCAGTCGATCGCGGATTCGCGCTTGAGGATGAACAGGGCCGCATTAAAGATTTTAAGGTTCAGCAGTCGGTTCTCCCTCGGTTAGGCTAACTCGCTGCTTGGGCGGGATTAGAGTTGGGTGCAGTTCTAGAACTTGACTCCGCCGGTTCTGCAGAGATCTCGACCGGCTTCAGTTCGATGTGATTGAGCAAGGTGGTGACGAAGGCAAACAGGAGAAAGGGCAGGGAGAGAACGACGATTAAACCCACTGTAGCGAGGGCGAAGATTTGACGAGCGGTACTCCACAAGGCGAGGGCGGAGGCTAAACTCAGGAAAATCACGATCAGCCAAATGATGATTTGTCCGTAGATATCTCCAAAGGTCAGGGTGCAGACCAATCGGTATTTTTGCAGCTTATTCATTAAGGGGTTTCCTCGAAAACTATAGATTTAAGATCGGAGTAATATGCTGTTTCTGTTTTAATAGATTTTTCAAGATTTTTGAAAGATTCGCAACATCACTTTACAATCTGGACCCCTGGGGTGGAGCCGATCGCCCCTTCAGGGGTTGGTCAGGGTTGACAGGGCGGCGATCACTATACCCATTCAGCCTTGAGAGGCGATCGCCTTGCCAGATTTCCGGGGTTTTGACCACTCTGACTGGCGGATTGGCATCGCGCATTTCTGCCGAATGAATCCTGGCCCTTTCCTGATTGTAACGGAAATCTGCTGCTTCCATGTCATCAAAATTAAATACGAACCTTGACGTGAGTCCCCCTCTAGGATGGACCGGGCCGGGGTGGAGTTTATGAAGATAGTTCATGAATTAGGGTGAACTAACGTTAAGTAATATAACAAAAATCGGGTAAAGTATAAAAAATTTACTAAGAAATCCTGACATAGGGATCAAGTGAGTTATTTTAAGGAACAACAGGTTTAAGAAACCTCATCTATACTCAACCTTAAAGGTTGGGGTAGGTATCGAGCTGAATGGGTCTTCAGTCATACAAAGGACCCCTTTCCAGGAATGGCTCTGTTAGGAGATTCCAATGCAAGAACAACCGTTTCATGAGTTACCTGAGATCTATCCAACGAACTCGAACAGGCATCAACCCCTGTTCAATCGAAAGGATAGTTTGTCAACCGAACATCAAGAGGGTGAACAAAATTATGAGTATTGGAAGCGGGAAGGCGATCGCTTCCGGGTAGCAAAAGCCTATCTCGAAGCGATCGCCGCTTATGAATGTGCTTTACTCCAAAAACCCACCGCCTGCTATGCATGGCAGCAACGGGGGGAGGTCCTCAAACGGTTGCATCGCTACGAGGAGGCGATCGCCTCTTATCGCAAGGCCCTAGAAGTCAGCGCTAATCCGATTGCCCGTTATCAAGCCTGGAATGGCTTAGGGGCCTTGTTCTTTACCCTTGAACGTTATGAAGAATCAATCTTTGCCTATAAACAAGCCCTGGCTCTGTGTCCCAATAGCATGGGTTCCCCTCATATTTTGGAAATGGAAGGCATTGCTTGGTCGCGATTAAATCGCTATTTAGAAGCCCGGGATTGTTATGAGCGCGCCTATTATAAAGCCGTAGAAATTTCAGACAAAACGGCTAAAACAAACAATTAGCGGATTGCCTCTTTTCCCCTTTACTCCGGGTGTAAATCCGAGCATTTTGATAACATTTCACCCCAATCCCAATTACCTAAAATTTAATTTTTCAAGCTTTCATCCCCCATTGGGGTGGTAATCTACTGTTGATGAATGCGCCGAACTCGTCACAAATTCAAAGATTCCTCGTCTAACTGTCCCCGGACCGGGTTATTCTTTTTATCGAACGCCTTCTTTTTTCTCCCGTCGGAGGAACTTAAAAGGCCAAAAAGCGTTATAGTTACTTGGACACTTTAACCTTAGCTTTTATGATGAAAACCCTTCAAAAAACCATCGCCACTACCGTAGGCTTGAGCCTTCTGTTTTGGTCCACCCCCTCGTTAGCAAACCAAAATTTGCGCTTGACTTGGGTCCGCATGAGTTCGACAAACCGGGACGGATGTGTAAGACAAGCGGTTGAAGCCATGAAATCCTCCGGATTGGAGAATGTGGAAGTCCAGGATAATGAATTAATCCAGGGTGCCACCAGGGATTTGGAAGCGAAAATTATGTGCATTGAAAGTGGACGGGAACTCCTCGCTGCGATCGCTGTTGCCAGCGATAGCTCTAGCGATGCACGGGAAGTCCGGGGAAGCTTAAGAAATTACATGAGACGCTAAAACAACCGCTTCAAAAAATAGGTAAATTCCCCGTCCTACGCCCGCATAAGCGGGCTATTTTTTGGCCTGGATCAAGTGATATAGCGCGACTCTAAATCAGTTTGAAAATTCTTTAAGGAGTGGGAGCATCTTGCTCCCTACTCCTGATCGGTAGCAAGATGCTCCCACTCCTTAATTTTAGGCTCAGACTGATTTAAACTGCCGCTACCCGCTTCAAAACAGCGTAAATCACGAGCCGCCACCGATTATTTACGTTTTAACTTTTTCAATTTTTTCACATTGTGGTTCTGGGTTTCCCAAAGCCCTTATTTTTTAATCGGGCTTTCTCTAATGCTTTCAATTCCTCCAAAATATCACGTTTAAACTCGGGGAATGAATTTGCCAATCCCCTCCGATAAATTTGTTCGGCTTTGTCAAAATTAAGTCTTGAATGGGAACACCAATCAGGTTTCCAATAGAACCTCCCCCAAGAGATATATATATTATTATTATCGGGATAATTCGTCAGAATTTACTCGTAACATTCATCTCCAGATTCCACTTGTTCTAATTCAAATAAAGTCCCAGATTTTTGCTCCATTATCTCAATAGCATGGTTTTCGTAAGCATCAGGAAATATCGTCATATACTCTTCACAATAATCAATCTTCTTTTGAAGATAGCTTTGTTGTTTTTGTCCGCATTGGTCTAGGGCCTCGGCTATTTCTAGCAGCCAACCGGCAACGGAGTAGAGACCGCCATCCAGCTTTTTTTCTAACTCCGCAAATGAGAGACCCATTGGAATAAATCGAGTTTTAAATTTACCCCAGTATTCTAACCACAAATCGCAGGTTTCTTGGACTTCTTGCTTCTCCTCCAAGTTATAAAATCCGGCTTCAATTACATCATGGAGTTGCTCCGCACTCAGCAAATCTGGTGCTAATCTTTCCAATAACACCCTGGCCCCTAGAGAGAGAAAATCTTTATCCCGCCTTTGGGCTGATATCTCATACTGGGTTTTCCATTTTTTTCGCAGTTCCGATGCCCCATAACAAGACTGAATCTGCTCCAAAAATTCTACTTCAGTGAGAGGAATTCCAAACTCGCTTAACTTGCCAAATATTTCCTCAGTTTTGTAACCTTGAACGCTTCACCCAAAAATTGTCCATCTTAATGAGTGTTTATTCTTTGATTTCAACTGACTAAAAACTAGAAATAGACAGAAACTGTCCCCTGACATGGCAAATCGGGCCTTTCGGCCATGACTCCCAATCTCCAGGGAAATTTTATCCTATTTTTACCCAGGTGGGGAAAGCCATCCCCTAGAATAGAAAGGGATCGCTGCTCAAGTTAAAGTGATGGCCGAAAAAGTCATGAAAACCTGGTTACAACAACTCTCCCAACGGGTTGCCGGAAATAAAGCTCCCTTGGGATTGGAGGAAGCGGGACATCCTGGAAACGGAAATCTCTTCTCTCTCCTCAAGGGCAAGGATAACCCATCCCTGAATCCCCAGGGGTCGAGTCCAACCCTCTCCCCGGGTTCTAATTCGCCTCAGTTCCCGGACTGTTCTAGTCATGGATATCAAGTGCTTCAGAGTTTGGGTCATAACTATGCCGGGGGTCGTTCGACCTATTTGGCAACCCATCTGAAAACTCAAAAACCTGTGGTGATCAAACAATTTCAGTTTGCTAAACCCGGTGCAGATTGGTCCGCCTACAAAGCTCATGAACGGGAAATTAAAGTATTGCAGGGTCTGAGTCACCCGGGGATTCCTCGCTATCTGGATTCTTTTGAAACATCGGAGGGATTTTGTCTGGTTCATGACTATAAAAATGCCCAATCTTTAGCAGTTTTTCGGCGTCTGGACCCGGAGAAAATCAAACAAATTGCTCTGGCGGTTTTGGAAATTTTGGTTTATCTGCAAAACCGGGTTCCCGGGGTGATTCACCGGGATATCAAACCAGAAAATATTTTAATGGGCGATCGCACCGATATTATTTACCTCATTGACTTCGGATTTGCCCGCATCGGTGGAGGCGATGTGGCGCAAAGTAGTGTAGTTTCTGGCACACCGGGGTTCATGCCACCAGAGCAATTACTCAATCTAAAACTTACGGAAGCGTCTGATTTATATGGGTTAGGAGTGACCCTAATATGTTTGCTAACCCAAACGGATTCTAGTGAAATTAACCGCTTAATTGATAGTAGCTATCGCCTCAATTTTGCGGAGTTAGTCCCCCATCTCAGTGATGAGTTTATTCACTGGTTACAGAAAATGGTGGAACCGAATAGTGGCGATCGCTTTTCTCATGCAGCAGCAGCTTTAGAAGCCCTGACTCCCATTTCGGTGTGCCGCCTGTTACCGGAAGCGGAATTTAGCCAGACTCGGCTGGAATTACGCACCCAAGCCGGAGAAACCCTCACCCAAACTCTCACGGTCAAAAATCCGGTGGATGATACAGTCCTAGCGGGACGGTGGGAAATTGCTCCAGACTCGAATCATCCCAAGACAAAGCCGGATTGGATCTCTATAAAACCCGCAAAGTTTCAGGGGAATGAAACTGAATTTGAAATTAAAATTGATACCACAAATTTAGTCGTTAGTCAAGATTACACTCGAAATCTTTTACTTCATGCCAATACCGCGAATAAAACCCAAATTATCCCGCTTTCCCTGTGGGTTTCTCCTCGGGAAGTTCCGGCAGAATGGGTAGGTTCAGAACCGGGTAAAATGGCCAATTGGAAACAAAAAGTCGCAGTTCCGTTTCCAGTTATCTTGTTTGGAACGACGGTAGCTGTTCCCTTGATTTTTCTGTCTCCTTATGTGGCGGTGGCGATCGCCGTTCCCTTGGTTCTGTTATCGGGTAGAGGGTTTTCCGATAAGATTCAGGACCCGGCGATCGAGCAGGTGGCTGAATTTTCGCGAAAATGGTTGGTTGCGCCGAGTTTAGTCGGACTGGGTTTGTGGTCTTTTACCGTAGTCGATATTGCCTGGTTAGAGCATCCAGAACGAAAATTATTAGGGGTTATTGTAGCAGCAATGGCAATGGGAGGCATTGGCATTGGGATATTAGAGTTATTTAAGGCAGGCTTTAAACGGATGGTGGTATTACTACCGCTGTTAATTTTTGGTTTGTCTTTTGTGGCGCTCGGAGTGGCTACGGGAATGGCGGGGAAAGTGGCAGAAGTTGGGGTGACGGGATTAGTTTTAAGCAGTACCGCCAAACAGGAAATTCAACGGAAAAACGCTGGGATAGGTGCGATCGCTCGTCACCTAGCCGTTGCCACATTAGGCATCGGTGTGGGAACCGGGTTGAGTTGGTTATTGGTGCATTATGGACTCGCTGCGGGGATGTGGTAAGGGGAGATGGGGGAGAAGAAACGACTAAAGTCGTTACTACAAACATCTCCTCCTTCTTTCGTATTCAGAGTCCGTAAAATTGGTCTTCATGCAAGATGACCTCCCCATGTTCGGGGACCCAGGCTACCCACTCGCGATCGCCGCATTTACACAGAAGTAAGGCTTGATCTGCACTGTATTCGCTGGGTTGTTCTAGTAATTGCACCCAGGTGTTGGGTTCGGGTTCCTGCCATAAGATTTCCCGGTGGGATGTGGGGATCCATTCGGGCGATCGCAAATAAAGTTTTTCCAATTCTTGTTTAACTAGGTCGAGTTTCATAATTTTTTCCGTTTTTATGCTCAAGGTGACCCTGGATCCAAAAACTCGATCTGGGTTGTACCTACATGGGTTATGTAATATTTTTGTCTGTAACAATTGTTACAGATAGGATTTTTAGGCGTCAAGCAAAGTTAGTAGAACTTAACAATCCTGGCCCTAACGGTGGGATATCGCGCTGAAAAATCCCCGGGTTCATGCCCGGGGAGAGGGGTTAAAGGGGCAGGAAGTCAAGAATGGGATGATTGGCGAGGACAAGGCACCTGGGATGGTCCCTAAATCTAGGCAATGCCTAGACAGAACTCCCGAGGAAAATTTGCGGATAAAATCAACAGTTAATAATCACTGGATTTTTAATCACTAACTCTATATTGTGGAGAGTGATAATTTTCAGTTACCAATTTCTAACTTCCCTAAAATTGCTAAAATTTTGCAATTCTTATTTTTTCGGCTGGTTTTCCCCACAGATTCCACAAAGATTTCCACAGGTTATCGGGGGTTTTCCACAGGTTAGGGAGAGTTTTCCCCAGGCGATCGCCTTCGAGTTCTGATGTTTTGGTTGAACTGGGGATTAAGGTCAAAAAATGCCTCAAGGCGATCGCCTGGGGAAAATTTGTAAAGTTCTGTAACAATAAATGGTTAAAACCCTTATTCTCTCGTGGCTCTGAGGGACCCAGACCGAAAATTGTAACATTTCGCAACGTTGACAACTCCACCCCTTCTGAGCGCACAATGAAACCGCCAACCTAAAACAAAAGGGTTTCTCGTCATTGCAGCTTTTTAAAATAAGCAGCCAGCATTCTAATCGAAGGGCTTTAGCTTGAACGAGCGAGCTCAAGCGGAATGCGGCAACCCGAATGAGAGTAACGCCAGCTTGAATCAAAGCCGGTGGGGATTGGTAAAACGTTAACAGCTACGCGGAACGCGCACGGAGGTTTCCAGAATGAACGCAAACGTCAGCATCCTTGCAGAAATTCCAGAAGAACTGCATCAATCCCTTAAAGGGTATTTAGACTCTCACCCCGACTGGGATCAAGACCGGGTGTTTGCTGCGGCCCTGTCTCTGTTTTTGTTACAAAATGGGGATAACCGGACCCCGGAAGCCTCAAAAAACTATCACCAAGCGGCTAGAGTGTATCTGGAAACCCTGTTTCAGCATCCGGTGTAACGGGCAAAGGTTGGGGAATCTGGGTTGATGAATCGGGAGAGGAGGCTGCTACAGAGGTAGGGATGTAATGAATCCGGGCAAACCATTAGGGAGAGGGGAGTACCAGATTCCCAAACATTTCTAAAACCTTTCGAGAGCAAATGAAGAGAAAAGAGAGTGAGCTGGAGAGATTGCCTAGGCCCCTCTATAGCAACTCAAACAGCCGATTCACCAACATTGGGACCCCGGGGAAAAGGCGTTTGTTTTTCGTACAGACGCCATTGAGTCCCGAATGAGAATGAATTGAAAATTAGGGACGATCACATCTAAATTTGGACTAGATTTCCTCCGGTGCATCTTCGGAATCACCACTGTGAGCTTCAAATTTATACCCCACTCCGCGCACCGTATGAATCAGTTTGGGATAGATGCCATCCCCTTCGATTTTGCGGCGGATTTGGCCGATATGCACGTCCACCACGCGCTGATCCCCCACATAGTCATAATCCCAAACTTCTTGAAGCAGTTCAGATCTACGCCAAACTCGGCCTGGATGAGAGGCTAAAAAATAGAGTAGATCAAATTCAAGGGCCGTTAGGAGAATGGGACGAGCAGAGATCGTTACCTCGCGACGCACGGGATCGATGCTCATTGATCCGAAATCAACCGAGGGTTGTTCTGCAACCTGGACCACCCGTTGACGCTTCAACAGCGCCCCGACTCTGGCCCCGAGTTCGACGAGACTAAAGGGTTTGGTAATATAGTCATCTGCACCTAAATTAAATCCCCGGATTTTATCAGCTTCATCCGTGCGACTGGTTAGCATTAAAACGAAAACACCCGTGCGCTTTTGCATCGCTTGGCAAAGCTGATACCCCGTAGTATCGGGTAAGTTAACATCCAGAATTACCAAGTCTGGATTAAATTGCTCGAAGAGTTCGAGCGCTTTTTTTCCATCTTCAGCCGACTCCATTTGATAGTCTTGCTTACTTAAAAAGCGATGGATTAAATTCCGGATCGCCGGATCGTCATCAACCACAAGAATCTTGGCAGAGGCCATAGCTACAACTGTGCTGGTGTGAACAGGTCAAGAGTCATCATTCAGCCTGACATGATGAGTCAGATAGAGGGTCTAACTTGATTAAGCCAATCAGGGTGAATTCAAGGATCCACTATAATCCCTTGATAGAGTATTGCCCAAATGATTGATTGGCAACAAATGAGGCCAATTCCGGGAAACGGGACCTCCTCCTAACGACCCTACCTAGAGTGCTGTTGTCACTCCCTCCACCTCCACTGGTTTAGCGGATCTTGAATCGCGAAGGGTATCGCTGACTATACAACAGATCCTGCCTCTACTACTAGAGGGAGTTGCTCAATAGCAATTGGAGCAAGGAGTTCTCAATAAAATAGATAGAGGGGGAGTTAGGGAATAAAGCACTCTTTTATAGGCAATTCGGCAACTAGACCACTCCCCAAAGAAACATTGACTAAAAACAATCAAGATGATATTCAAACCTTACGATAGCTTAAAATTTACGATTGGGGGATTAAGTTATAACAGAGAAGGGGGTCCGGGCGTAGCATTTTGAGGAAGAAGTGCCAGTCGTCGCCGGTGATTCTGTCGCGCTATCAGTCGGCCTTGGTATCCTGTGATTTGTCAAAGATGAGGGGTGGATGCAGATTTCCCCCCTCAAATTTCTCCCGTCCATTGGTTCACACGGGTTCCCGTGCGGTTTTGAGGGAAGAGGGTTGAGGGATCCGAATCGGATGCTCGGAAGTTCGCCGTCAAGGAAGTAACTCTGGCCGATCGCGGAAAAATGGGGGTGGCGATCGCTCTTCACAGGCCACTTAGCTTACGGGGTATCAGTTTCGCCAATCCCTCCAATTCCAGAGATAATAGAGAGGAGCTTTTCTCATTGCGAGCTAATTAGCGGCCAAGACTTCCCTAACAACTATCCCTTGAACCCAGTCTAGGGACCAGTTTGGTTTGAGTCCAGTCAGGGGTGTTCTGAAAACCCCTGACGGGAGAGGATGACGATCGCATAGGCTAATTCCTATCTGCCTGACCGCAAGCCTCCTGAGAGCCCCTCGGCTGCCTCTGGAACCCGGGGGTAAACCGGAAGTAGAACCGCAGGGCCCATATTGGACGACCGGGACTCGCCTCCCCCCTGAGCAATTCCCGACTCCGAACCCTGACTCATGCTCAATCCGGTTGTCAAAGACCGCAGTATTTTCCTGTAGTTTTGTCCAGTCTCAAAAAAGTCAAGTCATCTGGTGTGATTCATGACAAAATATCCTGGCACTCTTTGTCCTATCCGGCTCCTCCAACGCAACTTATAGCGCTTTGGAGTCGGTCGAAGTACAGATTGTTGATGGATTCAGTGCCTCCCTTGGGAATGTCAAATTTTTGGATTTGTACCTCATCACTCCGGCAACGGGGAGGGATGATCTCAACTGCGAAGTCCGTTTGTCGTCTTTGACGACAACCCTCGGATTCTCACTCACCCTTAAAGGGCAAGGGATGAGCTGATCCAGGAGAAAACGGCGGAAGTTAAATCCGCCCCCTTAACCGGATAAATGTAAGCTTTAAAAGGTCTACCTTCCGAGGGACAAAAACAGTTTGAGCCAGTCTAGGTGCAACCCTAGTTTCCTGACTGATGGCACAGAATCCCGCTCGTGACAGAGTTTTGTTCTTAGAGACACTCACGCCTCGCGCGGAGTGCGGTTCTCCTAATATCCTAGTAAAAGATTTAGATGAATAGTAATGATTCCCAAAACAATTCTCCTTTGATTCTGCTGGTAGATGATGACCGGACAACGCGGATGATGCTGCGTCGGGCAATGCACAATGAAGGGTATCGAGTGGTCGAGGCGTCGGATGGCATCGAAGGGTTGGAACTGTACAAACAACTCAACCCGGATATGGTGCTGCTGGATGCCAAGATGCCGGGGATGGATGGTTTTAGCTGCTGTACTCAAATTAAGGCGATCGCCGGTGGGTTAAGTATCCCGGTGTTAATGATTACCAGCTTAGAAGATGAGGATTCGGTTGATCGAGCATTTGAGGCGGGTGCGACCGACTATATTACCAAACCCATTCTTTGGGCGGTCTTGCGACGGCGCGTTCAGCGGCTTTTACAAGAAAAAAAAGCTGAACGAGAAATTATCAAGGCACTGGAGCAAGAACGAGAACTCAACGAATTGAGGTCTCGGATTGTGACAATGGTCTCCCATGAGTACCGGACTCCCCTGACGGCGATTTTATCTTCGGCTGAATTGCTGGAATGTTATTGGCACAAATGGGATGAGCAAAAACGGCTCAAACATCTCGAACGGATTCAATTGGCGGCGACTCATCTCACGCAGTTGGTGGCAGATGTGTTGTCTATCAATGAGGTAGAATCCGGAGAGATGGAGTTTAATCCGGCTCCGGTGAATCTGGAGCGTCTGTGCCAAGAAGCAATTGCAAATTTACGGCTTTCTCCCGCCTCTCCCCATCAAATTAGGTTAACTCACCACGGCGATGATTTTGAGCTTTTTCTTGACAGCCACTTAATCCAACAACTGTTGGTTAATCTTCTCTCTAATTCTATCAAATATTCTCCGAAAGGAGGGATGGTCGAAGTAGAATTAATTTTCTATAATCCGGATAATGGGTCTGAAAATAACGCCTTATCTTTGACCGAGGCGGAATTAAAAAAAATTGAGTCCCCTGTAACCATTGTTCGGGTAAAAGACCAAGGATTGGGAATTTTACCCCAAGAACAGGGCCAAATTTTCAATGCTTTTCACCGAGGGAGCAATGTGGGGACAATTCAGGGCACGGGTTTGGGCTTGGCGATCGCCAAAAAATGTGTCGAGTTACATCGCGGGGAAATTTCCATTGCTAGTGAAGTGGGTGTAGGCACGACGGTTACCGTCACCCTTCCTTCTAGGATTCCTACATGACCCTTGAACCCCGGTTAGAGCTCGAACCTTCTCAGCAAGTCAGAAACCGGGTTGTCTACCCTCTTGTACCCTCAAATCAATCCCTGTTGTACAGCAACCCGGTTTCAACGCGGATATCAATCAATCAATTGGCCCTAACCTCCCGTTTTCCAGGCCACCTCCTGCCCTGTGGAGGGATGTCATTTTTAGGCAGAAGGCTCTGAGCAAGAGCTATTCCCGGTTGGGACTTATGCCTTGTAGGGACGAAGGGGTGGGCAATCTGGGGGGGATGATAACCTTTTTCCCAGCTTCTTTCCATACCCTCAATTTGACTCTTTTAAAGTATTCTTTCTATCTTGAGCAAAAATCACTTGATTTTTGTATAAAAATTCATACAATTAAACCAGTCCAAAAATTACGGGGTTTTTGAGTCCAGTGCATCTGGAAGGGAGGCAAATCGATCGCTCACCGAGCAAGGGTAAGGAAGAAAGGCTAATGCTTTTAGCTCGGAGGTTTCTGCACCCATCCCCCAGGCGAAACCTGGCCCTATTTAGGGGGTTAAGCTCAAGAATAATCCCCTAGACAACCCCTATTAACCCCCGGAATCAGAGGATGACAGGGACCGTGATTGACACTTTCATAAACCGGATCACCATGATGAAAACACCTGGAAAAATTATTTTAGCGATCGCCTCAATCTTTAGCAGTTTTACCTTAACTCAATCGGTTCGAGGGGTACCTGGGAGTCAACTCAACCTTCAAATAGAAGGCATCACCAATCCCCGAGGTAATATTTGTTTCACAATTTTTTCCCGCAGTGATGGATTTCCTCGGGATGGAGCCAAGGCACTCAAAGCCGAATGTTCTCCCCTGGAAAACCTCCCAGTGACCCTGAGCATCAATGGATTAAATGCAGGCAACTATGCCGTGGCAGTTTTTCACGATGAAAACGCGGATGGACAACTCAACACCAATGCGGTGGGTATTCCCCAAGAAGGATTTGGATTTTCCAATAACCCCCCCATCCTGACGGGTGCTCCCAAATTTAGCGAGGCGACTTTTTTCGTTGCCGGACAAACGACAACGGTTCGGATTGCGATGAAATATTTGCTCCGACTCTAGGCTCGATTGTAAAATACGTTCAAAAGAGAACCGGGGGAGTTCACTCTCACCCTGAATGCCACTCTGGCGGTTTCTTCATTCCATAAAGTGGCCTTTCAATCACAACAAGGTCCCCTGTGAAGCGCAAAGTTGTCAATTTTAGGTCCCCGGGGGGAACTGTAAAAGTCTTCCCTCGAATTGAGGCAAGGCGATTTCCAGGAGTCGCAGGAGTGTGAACCGATCTATCATTAGGGGCATCAGAGGGTAAAAGTTAGGAAAAAATCAGCAGTTGTTGGAGGCTAAATTTATGCAGCCAATGTTTAAATGGCTTGGTATTGTTACAGCAATCGGGATATCGGGGATATCGATGCCGTTACCCGGATGGGCAATACCCGATGATCCCACAGGTGGCATGGATTCTGGACAGGTGACCACCTCTCCAGATATTCTAGAACCGCTCCAGCCTCTGGTTACCCCTAGGGCAACTCCCGAGAGACCGCCTCAGAGCCCTACACCGACCCCGAGAGCGACTCCCGAAAGCAGCCCTGCACCGGCAACCCCGAGAGTGCAGCAAGAACCCGTGGAGCCAAGACCTGCATCCCAGGCGACGAGTGAGGTGGAGACGTTACTCTCTCGGGGTCAATTTTTGTTGTCGTCCAAGCAATATGAAGAGGCGCTCAAAACTTATGACAGTGCCTTGGAGTTAAATTCTAATAATGCGGATGCCTGGATTGGTCGAGGCATGGTGTTAGAGCAGTTGGCGCGTTACGATGATGCGATCGCGGCGATTGACCGGGCGACAGAAATTAGTCCGAATTATTCTCTGGCATGGCTCAGTCGGGGGATGGTCCTGAAACAGGCGGAACGCTTTGAGGATGCATTAACGGCGTTCGATCGCGCTTTGGACGGGGATGGACAGTGGGGTGATAACCGACCCGCAGATGCAGCCCTTAACCGGGGTTCGGTCCTCTGGCAACTGGATCGCCGGGATGATGCCCTCGCTTCTTTTGACCGGGCGCTCGAACTGGATCCTCAATTTGCCCTAGCTTGGTACAACAAAGCTACCGCACTCCTAATCCTCGGTGAATTGGAAGCAGCAGTCACCGCTTATGATAGCGCCATTAAAAGTACCGGCGAGTGGGGTTTATCCACAGGTCCGGCTAGTGCCTGGTACAATCGCGGTTTGGCACTAGAGCAGTTGGAGCGTTACGAGGAGGCGATCGCCTCTTATGACCAAGCGTTGCGAATTACTCCGAATCATACCAAGGCTAGGCAGCAGTTGGCTCGATTGCGTCAGCAGGTACAGTAGGCCCAAAAAAGGGGCGAGGGTTGGAACCCCCGCTCCTGTTTTCTCCTGTTTTACGGAAGCCAGCCCGGGCGGAGGCCCTCAAAGGGTAACTCTTCCGGTTTGTAATCTAAGGGGCGGTTGATGGAGGCGCTCGGATCCAAGGGCAGCAGCCAAAGCCGACTTCTGGCGATCGCTTCCCCGGAACTGGTCCGAACTGCATCCACTGGGGCTTGATTGGCTTGAGGGGCGACGCTGACTATTTGATCAAACAGCAACCCTAACCCATCCGGGGCCAAACTAATATGAATCTCTCGCTGATCCGGTAGCAGAACCAGGGGTTGCAGGTTCCCGGTTTCTACATTAATGGCGGCGATGTAAGGTTCTTCTTTATAAATTTCCCCTTCCACCAATTTCGTAAGCAAACAATAGAGGGTTTTTCCTTCGGGTCCAAATTGGGCGCTGAGAAAGGAACCTTTAATGCGGAGTAGTTCTTTGTTGACTCCAGTGGTGGTGACTAAATAGAGCGATCGCGTGTAGTCGGTGTTGAATTTCACCATCGCTGCAGCGCTACCATCAGCCGAAAAGCTCAACACTCGCCCAAATTGGGGGAGAAAATCTACGGGTTCGGCTTTCGGTTCTAGGGGTAAAATGGCTAGTCCCTGTCCCTGGGCGATCGCCACGGTTTGACTATCGGGAGTAATAATAAAATCCCCACCCGGTTCGTTTTCCAGCGGTTTGGGTTGCTTTCCTTCCTCTATTTTCCAGAGTCCAAATTGTCCCGGGTCCTGTTTGTTGACGCGCTGCACCAGAATGGTTTTACCATCGGGGGAGAGGTCAAAGCTAAGGTTTTGATAGTTGTCGGAGTCTAAGATCGGTTCGATTTGACCCGGTGAGTTGTCACGGCGGCGGGAGCGTTTTCCCGGGGTTTCTGGGACGATGCCGGTGGTGACGGTGAAGAGTCGTTGTTCTAAAAGTCCTTGGTTGGTAGAAAGGGAGTCGATCGCGGAAAATAAGAGGCGATCGCCGTCGGGATAGGGTTTATAATCCAAAACTGTAATTTCTTTCGGGGTCAGAATCGTTTTTTCGCTTTTGCTGAAGTTGTACAGGATTAACTGTCCCCGTTCTCCCGGGGAGACTCCGATATAGACTAAGGCGCGATCGCGACTTTTGAACTCTCCCACAAACGGCTCGATCAGAGTTCCCTCTTTTCCCGCTTGGGCGAACCGTTCCCGCGCTTGGCTGAGTTGCAGTTTAAATTCCATCCCATAAGGCACCCCTTGGGTAACTGTGTAAGCCATCCGCCTTCCCGCCCAACTGATTTTACCAGGCACTGGGGGTTCTATTATCAGGTTGTCTTCCACACTCTGGCGATCCATCGGACGGCTGAAGGTCATGATAAAGGCGCGATCTCTGGCACTGACTTGTTGATTTTGCCAGCTAAATTCCCGCACTCGTGGAGCGGTACTATCGCCTCCAAAGAGGAGCAGGGCGATCGCCACCGTCAAGACTGCAATCAGGGCGATCGCCGCGCGATCGAGGGGTTGCGAGAAATTTTTCTGGAGTTGGTCTACACTGAACATCGGTTAAGGGTTAATGTTGAGAGTTTAGATCGGAGAGTTGAGGGACCTGGTTGCCCGACTGACGCATCATTTCTATATTGATCTCCTATATTGAGTAGGCACCGCAGTAGATGAAAGGCACCTATCCTCCGGGGTGAAATTCCCACTCTTGCATAAGTCTTCCGGTTTCACTCCACAGGACTGAATACCTACCCATCGGATTTAGAATGTCCATTCCATTGTTTTAATCTAGCATTCCCATCGGACTCCCTCCAGATTATCCCTCTACAGTTCCCCCGCTTGCTCCGGCCCCGGTGAGGGACTGCCTTGCTAAAACTTTTATGTTATACAAATTCGGTTTACTGGAGATTACCTCTGTCGAAGCTGGTCCGAAAGATTAGAATTTAAAGTGAGAAAGCAAGTATAAAATATTGAGGGTTTGCTTTTGTTAAGCCAAAACGGAAGACATTGAGGTTAAGGCGATCGCCTCTGGTGTTTGCTCCATTGGAATTGCATTCAGAGGATAGGCTACTCCCCGATTTTAAATTCAGGCCATCATTTTTATCTCTTAAATTTTTGTAAACCCTCCTTTAAAGATAAAATAGAATTCTGACTCCTGATAAATATACCCAATCTAAATCATGAGTTCAATAGAATTCAAGAGTGGGAGCATCTTGCTTGTTACGACTCAATAGAGAGCAAGATGCTCCGAGGACTGGTCTGATTTAGAGACCCTGCTATAGCGCTTCGGTGGACTCATGAGGTCTTCTCTTGCATCCCCTCTCCCCCTTTGGGCCGCCAGGGGTTTGGAGGGAGGGCTATACCATATATTGATGAGAACCGCTCTATCTATTCCCGAGAGTTTAATTTTGGACTTTGCCTAAGTATTGTTACTTATTTAGACCGACCAAAATTTTAAATTAACCTCATATTTTACGCTGAACTTGGGGCGGGTGACCCGATTAATCGGGCAATTCCACCTAACCATAGAGTAAAATCAATGATAACCCTTGTTAAAATCAATAGTTACCTGGGTCAGCCCCTCAAACCCCCCAAAGCCCTGTGGAGATAAGGCTATAAGAATAAATTAGAGAAGAAATTATTAATTTTTGTGCAGGAGTCTCTTCCTTTTGGGACCGAATAACGATAACCTAATTTTAAGAAAATTAAGAAAAGATAAATCTATTGCAGCCTAGCCGACTGCGGTCGTGAAATTTATCATGGAAGCATCAAAGGCAGACTGTTCATTGACAGCGAATATTAGGAAATACAGATGGCTGATTTACTTCTGACAACCGTTTGGTTCGTGCCTGGGTATGCCTTACTCGGGGGACTCCTGGCGGGCGCTTGGTCACCGGGAACAATCCGAAAAACTGGACCGAGACCCTCGGGCTATATTAATTTAGTCCTGACTTTTTTAGCCTTCCTTCATAGTTTATTGGCGTTACCAGCAACCTGGAATCAACCGGCGCAAGGAATATCTTGGACTTGGTTGGATGCTGCCGGGTTAAACCTAACGGTAGATTTAAAAATATCTGCCTTGACGGTAGGTGCAATGGCATTAGTCACGGGATTAAATCTGCTGGCACAGATTTTTGCTGTGGGATATATGGAAATGGATTGGGGTTGGGGTCGCTTCTATGCCATGTTGGGAGTATTTGAAGCGGGAATTTGCGCCCTGATTTTGTGCAATTCGTTGTTTTTCAGCTATGTCATTTTAGAAGTCCTCACCCTGGGTACTTATTTATTAGTCGGATTGTGGTTCTCGCAACCGTTGGTGGTGACGGGGGCCAGAGATGCTTTTTTAACAAAACGGGTGGGAGATTTAATCCTGCTGATGGGGGTGGTTGCTTTATTACCGTTAGCAGGTACCTGGAATTTTGATGAATTAGCGCAATGGGCACAAACTGCTGATTTAGATCCCAAAGTGGCGACTTTGTTAGGGTTAGCGTTAATTGCGGGACCCTTGGGGAAATGCGCTCAGTTTCCCTTGCATTTGTGGTTGGATGAGGCGATGGAGGGGCCGGTTCCCAGCACGATTTTACGGAATTCCGTGGTGGTGGCAACTGGGGCCTGGGTGTTGATTAAATTACAGCCGGTGTTGGCGTTGTCGGAGATTGCGACGACGACGGCGATTTATATTGGGGCGGTGACGGCTGTAGGGGCTTCGGCGATCGCCATTGCTCAAATTGATATCAAGCGATCGCTCTCTTATTCGGTAAGTGCTTACATGGGTTTAGTGTTTATCGCCGTGGGAACGGGGGAAACTCAAACCGCTCTGATGTTACTCCTGTCTTACGCGGTGGCAATGGCACTTTTGGTGACTTGTACTGGGGGACTGATCTGGAATACGATTACCCAAGACCTCACTCAGTATGGCGGACTCTGGTCTCGCCGTCCAATTTCTGGGTTGGCATTTCTCGTGGGAGTGGCGGGTTTAGTGGCGTTACCTCCCTTTGGCGGATTTTGGGCGTTGCTCAAAATGGCGGAGAATCTGTGGGAGGCACATCCGGAGTTGGTGGGTGTGTTACTCGTGGTGAATGGGTTAACGACATTTAGTGTGATTCGCGAGTTCGGATTAATTTTTGCGGGGAAACCGAAACCGATGACGGTGCGATCGCCAGAAGTACATTGGCCGATGGTGATTCCAATGGTGATTTTAATGGGTGTGACTTTGCATATTCCGTTAATTTTGATGGAATGGAATCTGCTGCCGGATTGGGCGAACCTAAATATTCCAGTTGCGGGCGCTTTAATTGGCTCAACCGTAATCGGAGGTGGATTGGCCGGGTTCATTTATCTGAGCGATCGCATTTCCAAACCCGTCAAATTTGGTCCCCAATCCGTCCAAGACTTTTTTGCTTACGATTTTTATACTGCCAAATTGTACAAACTGACCATTGTCTTTGCCGTGGGGTTGGTTTCCCAGATTGTCTTCTGGTTTGACCGCTATATTGTCGATGGATTAGTCAATTTAGTAGGATTATTTACGGTGTTTAGCGGCCAGAGCTTAAAATACAATGTTTCGGGACAAACCCAATTTTATGCCCTAACTATTCTGTTCGGGGTGGCTGTACTGGGAATGTTACTCGCTTGGCCCTCTTTGTCGAAGATTTTCTTAGTGTTCAACTAACCCACTCGGGTACAAGCGGATGTCAAAAGTTGAGGAGATCGCGCGTTTGACCTGCGGTTTGCCCGAGAAAAAGGGAGATTCGATTTGATGTACCTTCCTCCCGCCAAAGCATTTCACCCCTACAAACCCATCAGGTTTGGAGCTATTCTGTGAATGAATTAGAGTCGCTATATTGACCCAGGCTACTGCTAAACCGGAATGGCCTTGGTGCTGCCCTTGTTGATTCATGTTTGAGGACCTAGAAAGGATAACGCTATGCTGAGTCTATTAATTGGATTGCCCCTTTTCGGTGCAGTGCTCATTGGATTTTGGCCCTCCAAAGGGTCGCCTACGGTGTTAAGAAATATTGCCCTAGTAGTCGCTTTGGGGATTCTAGGCTGGACCGTGGCGATCGCCACTCAGTTTGATTTAGCCTCCCCGGGAGTGCAATTTCAGGAATATTTACCTTGGATTCCCCAGTTAGGACTTAGCTATAAATTAGGCATTGATGGGTTATCTTTTCCTCTGCTTGCCTTAAGTGCATTTCTTAATTGCATTGCCATTTATGGTCGGGGTGAAACCGTGGAGCGCCCTCGGCTCTATTATCCCATGATTTTCCTCGTGAATGCTGGAATCACTGGGGCATTCGTTGCACAAAATTTATTATTATTTGTGCTGTTCTATGAATTAGAACTGATTCCTCTTTACCTCTTAATTGGAATTTGGGGGGGGCAAAAACGCGGATATGCCGCGATGAAATTCCTAATTTATACCGCATTATCGGGAATTTTAATCTTAGCTGCGTTTTTGGGAATGGCTTGGTTAACCCATTCGAGCAGCTTTGATATCGGTTCTATTTCTACGGAAAAATTATCCTTAACCACCCAACTGATTTTACTCACCATTCTGTTAATCGGATTTGGAATTAAAATTCCCCTGGTTCCCTTGCATACTTGGTTACCCGATGCTTATGTGGAAGCGTCCCCGGCAGTGGCAATTCTTCTTGGGGGAATTCTGGCTAAATTAGGGGCTTATGGGTTAATCCGGTTTGGGTTACAACTGTTCCCAGAAGCCTGGGGAGTGGTTGGTCCTGGGTTGGCGATTATTGGGGTGGTGAGCGTCATGTATGGTGCCTTTAGTGCGATCGCCCAAAAGGACATCAAACGCATGGTTGCTTACAGTTCCATTGGACACATGGGCTATATTTTAGTTGCCGCCGCTGCCGGAACTCCCCTGAGCTTACTCGGTGCAGTCGCTCAAATGGTCAGTCATGGATTAATCCTCGCCATTCTCTTTTATATCGTGGGTATCATTGAGCAGAAAGTGGGCACTCGCGAACTGGATGTTTTGAATGGATTAATGAATCCCCATCGCGGCTTACCGCTCACCAGCGCCTTCCTGATTTTAGGCGGAATGGCAAGTGCAGGAATTCCAGGATTGGTAGGATTTATTGCCGAGTTTATGGTCTTTCAGGGCAGTTTTTCGGTCTTTCCCGTACAGACTTTAATTTGTATTATTGCCTCGGGTTTAACCGCAGTTTATTTCGCGATTTTAATCAATCGCACCTGTTTTGGAAAACTGGATAATCAGTTGGCATATTATCCCAAAGTGTTGGCAGCCGAACGAGTTCCGGCGTTGATATTGGCGGTCACTATTTTTATATTAGGTATTCAACCGGCTTGGTTAGTGCGGTGGAGCGAACCGACAACGACAGCAATGGTAGCCAATATTACTCCCGCTCATCCCGCGCAAATTGCTCAAAAAATGAACAATTTTGCCCCCTAAAATCCAGGGGACAATTCCGGATGCCGGAGGGGGAGCATCTTGCTCCCTTGCTGCATAAGGAACCGAGATGCTCCCACTCCTGAATTTTCGGGTTATCATGATTTCGAGTTGCTATAACGCCTTGAAAAATCAGCCCTATATTGCCTGTTTTTGATTGTTATCTAGGGAAAATATATCCAAACCATGACAACTGCAACTTCTACAAAACTCCCCCCCTCTACCCATGAATTTGCCGATATTATTCATCGTTTAGAAGCCGGTGGCGCTATGTTGCCGGATAGTCCCGAAAATTTAATGCAAATTATCGGCATTTATAAAGCATACGCGGTGCCGATGGACTTCTACTGGCGAGATTTGCTTTATATCGCCCAAGACGTGTTTTTAGAACCGTTTAATTTCTTCAAATACTTCCTGCCGAAAGAGTATTTAGACTTGCATAATCACTATGCTGGGGATGATGCCGACTTGCGAATTTGGCGGGGAGAGGCAACGGCGCATCCGGAACTCTTAGCCTTTATGGAAAAAGGGGAATTAAACCAAAAAATCCCCCGGTTGTTCCATCATTGGTTGCACGATCGCGTTAATATGGAATTTGCCGAAGCCTGTATGCGGGCGATGTATTGGCATGGCAGAGATATGGGTTGGGGAAAATTTGATGCTTATCTCGATAGTGATGAGTATAGAGCCAATGCTGATGTCGCCATCAAAGCCTATTTTAAAGGCAATCCGGTGATGTTGGGACTCTATAAGCTGTTTCCCGAAATGTTTTTAGAACAGGTGAGGCAACTTTCCTATTATAGCAATTTGGGATTGTTCTGGGAAGTAATGGCTCCGGTGTTTTTTGAAATGTCCGATCTGTATGATGAAGGCAAACTCACCACTGTTCCAGAAGCGATGAATTTCCTTGTGAATGGCATCTTTGCGATCGCGGGACGTCCCATTTACCATCACGCTCATATTCGCGGCAAAGTTTACGAAATTATCCCCAAATCAAAAGGCTTTACCTGGCTCTATGAAGCCGCTTTACCCTACGTCGAAGCCGTCTTTTATCGCACCGCACCCTTCCGAGGCACTAAATCCTATAATGCTCAAGCAAAACAAGTGCCAGATGAGCAGAAAGACTTCCATTATGGCATTTTATATGCCGATGTCTTTCCCGTGGGAACCGCAGGCATTCCCCCGACATTATTAATGCAGGATATGCTCCATTTCCTCCCCCCCTACTTGGTAGATTATTATCGCCAATATTGCCGGGGTGAGGATGATATGTTGATTCAGTTGGGAATTACATTCCAGCGATCGATGTATTGTGTCACTTCCGCTGTCATTCAAGCGTTACGCACGGCTTTACTCTATCCTTTAGATGATCCAAATCCCAAGCATTTGATGGCAAATCGGAAGTTTTTTGAAAGCCAACTGGATCGATTTAAACGTCCTGAAGCCCGGTTACGGGATATTCAGCGTCAGGATTATCGATAAGGTGGCAACAACCGGCGCGGTGGCAACAACCGGCGCGGTGGCAACAACCGGCGCGGGTTTAAACCCCCGCCTCATAGCTTGCATTCGGTTAAAAACCGACTGCAAGTCTGATCCAGTGGTGTTTTTAGTCGGTTTCAACTGACATCTTGCACCATTCTCAACAACCGGCGGGGGTTTAAACCCCCGCCTCATAGCTAAAGTCGGTTAAAAACCGACTGCAAGTCTGATCCCGTGGTGTTTTCAGTCGTCTTTAGACGACTTTAGCTGTTAGGCGGGGGTTTAAACCCCCGCCGGTTGTTGCAACTTGAGCTATTAGGCGAGGGATTTATCCCCCGCCGGTTGTTCCTATTAGTCTTAACCCATTAAAATCACGTTATCAATCACATGAATTACCCCATTATCGGCTTCCACATCAGCCATAACAACCGTGGCATTTTTGACTTCAAATCCATCGGAACAATCGATAGAAATCGGAGACCCTTCCACCGAGGTGACTGACTCTAATTTTGCTAAATCCGCTTGCATCAATTTACCCGAAACGACATGATAGGTTAAAATTCGAGCCAATTGAGGAATATTCTGTAACAGGGTTTGAATGGTTCCTGGGGGTAATTTGGCAAAGGCGGCATCGGTGGGAGCAAAAACGGTGAAAGGACCGGGGCTTTTTAAGGTTTCGACTAAGTTCGCTGCTTGCACCGCAGCGACAAGGGTTTTAAAGGAGTCATTGCTCACCGCAATATCGACAATATCGGGCATGGATTCACCTGGGTTTGTACAAAATGCTTTAAATTAATTGTATGATAAACAGTGAAATTATAGGGAAGGAATAGACAAGTTAGGGAAGGGGGAGTTAGGAACAAAAAAAACCTCTCAGTGGGGACCGAGAGGAATTTAGGAGTGCAGGAGCTACCGGAAAACAGCGAGGGTTCTTCAATAGCTAGGAAATACTCTAACGAGGGGGTATGGAGTCGAGATGACAGCGGGATGGCATTGCCGTGACAGTTGGGAAACCCCAGAGGAGAGCCGTTGCAGGCAGCGGCAGGAAGGGATTTTAACTCTCACCGAGGCGATCGCGCAATAACTCATGAATGAATCGATACTGTTGCCATCCCACTCGCTGTAAAAATAACCGTTGGCTGACATATTCCAAAAACCGACTATAATTCCAGGGAATATCCCCTCTGCGCCACAATATCACGCGCACGAGCAAGTGCTTCATCCAGGGAATAGCGGTAATCAGTCCGCAAATTAAGCCTAAAATAGGGGCGGTTGACCCCATAAAAAACAGCACGGAGAGCAAATACATCACCCCACCTTCCCTGGGGGTGACAGCGGATAAAATTGCCCCAATGAATTGAAAACTTACGAAACCAAGAAGGCACCAACTCACCGAGGCGATCGCCGACTGCCAGAGGATGCGCGGGGAGGTGGTACTCAGTTCAATATCCGGCGCTTTTAAGGCAATAATTCCCCCACAACTTAAGGCAATAATTGCAAAAAATATCCCATAAATTCCCCCCACTTCCCATCCATAAATCAAGGTAAATAACCCAGCATATAGAATAATAAAAAGCAACAACAAGGCCAGGGGATACTGTAACTGTTTCCGGGTGGGTTGCAACCGTAACGCCGGAAGAGAATCTGTTGAAAATATTCGGTGATTGCTCTGACTCATCACCCCTGCGAGCCAGCGTAACCAGAGTTTGGTTTGTTCCGCCGGGGGTTCGGTTTTGCGGGAATAAATGGGTTTCTCCATGTCCCGCGACAGTTGCCGTCGAATATAGGCATTAAACACATAGCGCTGCCGTTCTTCTCTTGTCTTCAGGCGTTTCCAGGAATGAATTAAAATTTCCTCGTAGGCAACGGTCATCAGATTTAAGAATAAAGGCGTTTTGGCTAATCGGAATAATGTTGGGTCTGTTTGCAGATTTTCCCAAAGTTCCCGACTGCGAGAGGCGAGCAAATATCTCTCAATTTGCTGCTTCTTCAAGGGTTGAACTCCGACTGCTGCATACAAACGGAGACGAGTTGGGCGACGTTGGTAAGTATCCATGCGGGTACAAAGAACCAACGGCAGCGCCTGTCCATTTTGGCGTCTGGATTGGGCAATCTCTTTTAAACACTGTTCCTGTCGATCGCCATCCAGTTCGTCCAATCCATCTAGGAGGGGTAACAAGCGATCGTCTGCCAACAATTCTCGGACTAACTTCCGGTTGACGTTATACTTGCGACCCACTTCTTCCTCAATCCAAGTGAGCAACGGGAGCGGATCCAGCCAATGTGCTAAATCTAAGACAACCGGCACGGGTTCTAGCTCATTTTGTCTGGCCCGATCGCATAACTCTTGGGCTAATTCTAACAAGGTGCTGGTTTTCCCCGCACCCGGTGCACCGAGGATTAAAACAATTCCGGCGATCGCCCCGATTTCGAGAACCCCCGTTTCCGGGTCCGCACGCACTCCCACCTCATTGAGCACCTCTACCCCCGCTTGCTGGGGTGCTGCCACCTGTAACCCCTCCAGAATCCCTTGTTCCGGTGCGAGTTTCCGTCTCGGGTGCTTGCCAATTTTCACCTCCACATCCCACAATCGGGGGAGTTCCTCCGTCAGGGGTTCGCGCACCAAATAGCGATGTACCGCATAATGTAACGACTGCTGCTGTCGGGCGATCGCTTCACTTTCAACTGCTGCCAGTAACCCGGAACGTAAGGCGATCGCCGAGGATTGCCAGCGCTGCCACCGTTGCCAGAGCACCCACACCGTCGGCAATCCCGTCCCCAACCCCCACAACAACACCGATGCAGCGCTTAAATTTCCCTGAAAAGCGGGATTGAGGGACTCACTGACGAGGAGGAAGTACACCGACACCGCCGCAATCAGAGGCAGAACCCCAAACAGCCAAAAACCCCGTTCCACCCTGGCACCGGGTAACCAACAGGTTAAGGCACATAACAGTCCACATCCGAGGGTCAAAACCCCCAGCAAAATGCCGAGACTCGTTGGGGACGCCGCCGTGATGGCGATCGCCATACAGAAGAACCCATTCACCAATACAGTCAAAATCAAAATGAACGCCGGACTAATTTTTGGCATGGGAGATGCCTCTCTTGCAGGTTATCGATTCTCAATTTACCCTCTTCTTGTCAAATAGTCCCCCCGAAGGAAGCAACACCCGGCGGGGGATAAATCCCCCGCCTAACAGCTCAAGTCGGTTGAAACCGACTGAAAAAACCACGGGATAAGACTTGCAGTCGGTTTTTAACCGAATGCAAGCTATGAGGCCGCCAATCGATTTATCCCCCGCCGGTGTTGAGAATGGTGCAAGATGTCGGTACCTCATAACCGTTGGAAACGCTATATCTACCCTTCCAGAGATATTTTGCTTTTTGTTAAGGAATCGAAACTTGCAACTAAATCTTGCCACACTGGTAAATAATCATCACCCTGAGAAACAAGCGAGTTCTATCGTGGAATATGAGATTCGTTATAAACCCTCCTTTGCCACCCTGTTTGTCACCCTCAGTCCCGGGGAATCCATCACCGCAGAACCCGGTGCCGCCATCTCAATGGATAGCCGGATTGCCATGAAAACCCAATTTTCCGGGGGGTTCTTCTCCGGGTTATTAAAAAAATGGTTCGGGGGAGAGAGTCTCCTGGTTAACGTCTTTCGCAATCCCACCACTCACCCCCTAGAATTGGTCCTCAGTCAAGCCAGTATTGGGGATATGGCTTGCATTGAACTCACCCAGTCCAGTATCTGCTTGCAACCCGGGGCTTATATTGCTCATACCCCGGGGATAAAAATCACCCTCAGTTGGGCGGGATTTTCCAGTTGGTTCGCCCGCGAGGGACTATTTAAGCTCAAATTAACCGGCACCGGGAGAGTATTTTTCGGCGCTTATGGCGGCTTAACTCCTAAACGAATTAACGGCGATTTTATCGTGGACAATGGTCATTTAGTCGCCTATGAACCCAGCATAAAAATGGGAATTTCCATGTCCGGTGGCTTGTTCAGTTCCCTTTCATCTGGGGAAGGATTTGTCAACCGCTTAAAAGGCCAAGGAATGATCTACTTACAATCCCGAAGCGTGGAAGGCTTAGTCAAATTTTTAAACCCCCAATTTCGGTAATCTCAGCGGGAAGGCATAGAGAACTATGAAAGTCAATATTTTACATCAACCCGACTGTGCGATCGCTCATCTCATCCTCAAACCCGGTGAAGATATCTTAGCCGAAGCCGGTTCTATGATTGCCATGAATGGCAATATGCAAGTCAGCACCACCCTGCGCCAAGGCAAAGGCGGCGGCATCTTTGGCGGCTTGAAACGCACCCTCGCCGGTGAATCCTTATTTTTAAGCGTCTTTCGTGCCCCCTCCACCGGCGGCGAAATCTTTTTAGCCCCGAAAATGTTAGGAGATATTTGCCACTATCAACTCCAAGAAGTCGGCTTAATTGTCCAAGCCACCTCTTACCTAGCTTGTACCTCTCAAGTTATCCTAAATTTAGGGGTTCCCGGCTTCCAATCCTTCTTCTCTGGAGAAAGTTTTTTTTGGCTCGATATGAGTGGTCGCGGTGACCTCCTTTTAAGTTCCTTTGGGGCTATTTATGAAGTCTGGGTCGAAGGTGATTATATCGTAGATACCGGCCATATTGTCGCTTTTGAAAAAACCCTAACCTTTGAAATTACCAAACCTCCCGGAAGCAACTGGGTCAGCGCATGGCTGAGTGGAGAAGGATTGGTTTGTCGGTTTAAAGGCCGAGGGCGTCTCTTTTGTCAAACCCATAATCCCCAGGCTTTTGGTCAATTGATTGGGTCTCAGTTATCCCCACGCACTGAATAGCCCTTATTTTTTTTACAATTATCATCAAGGAGATAAAAATGAGTCGTCCGATTGCCTATAAAATTGAGCATTCACCCTCCTATGCTTCCTTGCATATTGACTTAGAACCGGACCAAACCGTATTAGTTGAAGCCGGAGCAATGGCGGCAATGGATAGCTGGATTAAAATGAAATCTAAAATGAAAGGGGGACTGCTCAAAGGCTTAGGCCGCATGGTGAGTGGAGAATCTTTATTTATTAGCGAATTCACCGCTGAAAGAAAAGCAGGCCAATTATTTGTATCTCCCGCTGTACCGGGAGATATTAAACATTATCTGTTAGAAGGAAATAGCTTATTCATCCAATCTTCTAGCTTTGTTGCCTCCAGTCCAACGGTGGACATTGACACCACATTTCAAGGACTGAAAGGCTTTTTTAGTGGGGAATCCTTCTTTTTAATCCGAGCAACTGGAGAAGGAGATTTGTGGTTCAACTCCTATGGCGGAATTATAGAAATTCCCATTGCAGGGGACTATATTGTAGATACCAGTTATATAGTCGCCTTTGAAGATACCCTAGACTATCGGGTAGAAGTTTTAGGGGGATTATCCTTCCGGGGATTAAAAACTGGTATTCTGGGTGGGGAAGGGTTAGTTTGTCGCTTTCAAGGCACCGGGCGCTTGTGGGTGCAGTCCCGCAGTTTGTTCCCCTTCTTGAATTTTTTAAATCCGTTTCGCCCGGTGCAAGGTAGTAGCAGCAATAGTAGTAGTGCCAGTGACAGCAGTGGTGATGAATAGCCTTTTCACCCGGGAGGGAAATTCAGGGTCCTGGATGGGCTATTCGGATAGGGGTTTGAGGGTTCGAGGCGATCGCCCCCTTCATCGGATAGTCCTCGGTCCTCTCCCCCTGCCCTCAAACCCTGGAAAATCAAGGGATTCGGGAATTACCAAATTTTTTTAAAAAAGGACTAGACAAATCTAAAAATTATGTTAAAGTAATAAAGGTGAAAAAACACCAAGGCTCAGTAGCTCAGTAGGTTAGAGCAGGGGACTCATAAGCCCAAGGTCGCAGGTTCAAATCCCGCCTGAGCCATTTACTCCATCAGCGTTTCAGCCTCCACCCCATCCTGGTGGGGGCTATTTAACGTCACTCGACAGCACGCCGGTTGTAGCGTTAACCTACTCTATGTGACACAAAAATTTAGGTCAAATTTAGGTCAGTGATGAAAGTCAGGAAGAACCGCTTAATGCAATCCATGCCGAACTAAACGCAGCAAAAGTAGCAATCCCCATCAGCAAAGGGGCGATCGCCTCAGTCTTCGTGGCACCCTCCAAAACAGGTAGGGGCAAAACCAAACCCTATCAATCAGACATCGCCCTCAACATCTACGCCAATCTCGCCGGATTCAAACGAGCCAAATCTGAAGCCTTGCGTGTTGGGGGTCTCCTTGATTGTAAGCAATTTACTGGGTCGGAATGGTTGCAGCCAGAACCATAATCTGATTCCATCCCTATAGAAGATTGGTTAGACTGTTTTGAACAAGACTATCTCAACAAACGAGCTCAGATGAACCTCTAGGGCAAAATTGTACCACGGGTCTACTCCAGTTATATCTTAACTCGGGGCCACAGAGGCGATCGGCAAGACGCTTACCACCCAGGATAAAAAGAACTGCAATTACTTCCCATCCCCGATTAACCCAAAACAGCACCCTGGCCAAACCCTAACAAATCTACCTTGATCGCCCACCCATCTACAAGAGCGCAAATCACCTCATCCGCCGAGGGGAGGGAGACTCGCCTGCTCCATCCTACCTCTCCAGTCGAACCGGCCTGGGTCTGCTTGTTTTCACAAGAGGACGGAATCGGGCCGGTCAAATCGGGAACAGGAGTTGCGTGGGAACTACTCTTTTAGCAATGGCTGAGTTAATCAATCCACATTTCGGGGGGAGTTGTTGCTGGCACATAAGTCGTGGACGGACTGTAACTGGCGAGGTTAAACCACCCGACTGCCAGTAGGAGACCGAACCCACAGCCCAACAAAAAAGTCCAGGCGTGAGACGAATCGAGCACGCAGAGCAGGCGGCGATCGCTGCTATATACCTGCACTAGCCAGCCTTCGCTGGTGTTGTCAAATTGGGTCCGCAGTTGAGTTGAGTCAAACTTGTTCATGATGTCCGCTCCATACTGATCGAATATGTGTGGCTATGGCTGGCAAGTACCCGCCGCTACTGAAACACCTGTTGTGAAATTCACCTGTGAATGGAGAGTGTCTCACGGAGAGAGACTGGGGCGCTCAAACCTAACATTGATGTTGAACAGAAGACCGACATCTATGCTTTTGCCTTGAACGATAGTCTTAAGTTTATCTTACAAAACTTACGCAATCTGTAAGATAAACCCCGAAATGTAGAGGTAATTCGCTTTGTTTCCTCTACATTTAGGGTAGTCTCAAAATCTGTGTCAGTCCTGTCTCAGATGTCATTACAATACCGAGATTCCCACTGCTTTAACAGCTTCTTGCGAAAATGAGAATTGCTGGGGTTTTGAGGTCAGAACGTGTGGGCGTGCAGTACCTCCATCACGTCACAGATATAGGCGATACCTGAATAATCGTCGAAAAACTGCGCTGCGACCTCATCCGAAATCTTCACGGCCATATCCCGATTGGGGGTGAGTACCTCGAACTTTACATTCGAGAAGGCGTCGCTAACGGTGGGTTGTCCCGACGAGCGCACGCCGCGACTGCCTTTACCGCCAGCGGGCACCACCGTATAACCGGTAGCACCGGCTTCGTCGATGATCTTGGCGACCTTTTTCAGCAGCACCTTTTCCGTGACGATGACGAGCTTGCTAGCTTTCTGGGCCATGTGGGTTACCTCTTGATAGGTTCTGTTACGACAATGCAAGGCAAGACTTTATGGTTTTGCCTTGAACCATATCTTTAAGTTTATGCCAAAGATCGGCGAATCCACTACCCTCTGTTGAGAAAGATTGACTCAGATTAGCGGAAGCATTTTATAAAAAACACTTATCCTTTTGGCGCTATGACAACCAGGTGAGCTAGGTCAAGGCAGAGAAGGGCCTTAAATCTGGCAACTCCAAGGGTTCTAAAATCAATGTTTCCTGCTGGCTGCTCAAAGCGTCGGCAGCCGTACAGTCTTTTGTCCCCGTGAGCAACAGCAGCTAATCAACAGTGTGAGCCGTTGCTGGTGGCAACTCTGCCCGCTCTGGACACCATTCCGTAAAGGTCTTTAATAGAGGCATCAGGCATAGCAGCAGGCTCTGGAGACAAATTTAATGACGCTCCTATCCGACAGCGATTGGCAGCGCCATCCCACGCAATTTGGGAAGTGCAGTCATAAAAAGCCCTTGCTTAATAACAACGTATAGAGAAAATTCTATGATTGCCATTTATATTAACCACAGATATAGGGGCTTGCGGAAGATAAAAGCAAAACTTATGATTTGAATTTGAAATTACTTAGCAGATCCATGTAAAGCGATCGCAAATTTATGGGAATTTAAGGATAGACTTAAGCACATAGAGATTCGGGTCTTAATAGATGTTGATCTATGGGAGATGCTGCGGGGCACCGACACCTTCCAGGCAGGTTCAGAGAGCGGCCACCTCTGAACACCCTATCGACAGGTATTCTTGTAACACCTGTGCGGTAGGGATGAAGCCTTCATCCCTACTTTCTTCAACTTAAAGCTCACTTATCACAATAATCACTCCTCGTTAGAGGAAGCGCAAGGAGGTATTGATGGCAAATTTCTCTCCCATGACTCGTCGGAACTTTCTGTACAGCCCAGAGGCTTCCGCAAGCGGCTATATCTTCCTCTCTGGTTGGCCGTGTTTCCCACAGTCTGCATCTAGTTTGCGGCTTGGGCAGTGAGTACAATGGCGTTTAACCTGACTGGTTTTAACTGTAATCACTCACTGCTAGATGCTTCGGGTTGTCTGGTGTTGACCGATGCCGACGTCATCAACTGGGCTAATCTGAGCGCTCAGTCGAGGCATTGCCCGATTGCGGACCATTTTCCGTTGCTGAAGTGCGATGAATAACCGCTCCCCACCTGAGTGAGTACCCGAAAACGTTTTGCCAGAGGCATCGCTGGGATTTTACGAACCAATTGCTGGTGAACTATGACCCGAACCAGCGATTGCTAATGAATCACCACTGATTAGCGCGATCATTTGCGATCGCTCGCCGGAGCGAAACCTTATCTTCGAGCAAAAAAAGCACCGGGATGCAGATATATTCTTAGTGGCGGGTTGACTTGCTGCTCACCCGGATGCATAGAGCCAGCCACCCAGGATTCGAGGCCACGCTTGCCTGCCGTCTTAACCCCTAATATCTAATTAAGGAGAATTACAACATGGATTTTTTGTCCTATTTCTTTATGGACTTCGTGGGGCAGTTGCAGTCCCCGACACTCGCCTTTCTGATCGGTGGTATGATCATTGCGGCCCTCGGTAGCAAGCTGGAAATTCCAGATGCGATCTATAAGTTCATCGTCTTCATGCTCCTCATAAAAGTCGGTCTCAGCGGCGGCATTGCGATCCGCAATGGCAATCTGATAGAAATGCTCTTGCCCGCGCTGTTCGCCGTGGTAATGGGCATCCTGATCGTGTTCATCGGGCGCTACACGTTGGCCAAACTGCCAAACGTCAAAACCGTGGATGCCATTGCGACTGCGGGCTTGTTCGGTGCCGTGAGTGGTTCTACTATGGCCGCCGCCCTGACGGTACTGGAAACGCAAGGCATGGAATACGAGCCCTGGGCTGGCGCACTCTATCCCTTCATGGACATCCCAGCGCTCGTGACTGCGATCGTCGTGGCCAGCATTTATACTAGCAAGAAGCGCGCTAGCTTAGATGAGGAACTCAGCAAGCAGGAGTATCTCAGCAAGCAGGAGTATCTCAGCAAGCAGTCGGTTGCCGCAGGTGAGTATCCCAGCAAGCCGGAGTATCCCACCACCAGGCAGGAGTATCGCAGCCAGCAGCGCATTACCGCCAGCGGGTATCCCAGCAAGCAGCCCGAGGGGGTCAAAATATGGCCCATCGTGAAGGAAAGCCTTGAGGGTTCTGCCCTATCGGCCCTGCTGCTCGGCCTCGCTTTAGGTCTGATAACCCGCCCGGAAAGTGTCTATGAAAGCTTCTACGACCCCCTCTTCCGCGGCCTGCTTTCGATACTGATGCTAATCATGGGTATGGAGGCTTGGTCAAGGGTTAGCGAGCTACGCAAGGTGGCCCAGTGGTATGTCGTCTATGCCGTGGTAGCGCCGCTGCTGCATGGGCTCATAGCCTTCGGTCTCGGGATGATTGCCCACTACGCCACGGGATTCAGCCTTGGTGGGGTCGTGATCCTGGCCGTCATCGCCGCCTCCAGTTCAGATATCTCAGGGCCGCCCACTTTACGAGCCGGTATCCCGTCGGCCAATCCCTCCGCCTACATCGGGGCGTCCACAGCCATCGGCACGCCGATTGCGATTGGCGTGGGAATACCGCTCTATATTGCGATGGCCCATGCACTGATGGGCGGCTGATTCCAGACGGGTCGCGGTCTGCCGGGAATCCCCTACCCCGGCGACCAACCCGGTGGCTCTGTCAAGGTCATAAATTTAATAGCCGTCTTATTGATGAAGTTAAAACTGCTTTAAAATTTGCAGAAACGATGATAGGGAAGGAGAATAACCCCCAATTTAAGTTCGTCACTTAAACCTATCCCAATGGAATAGAGTTGACGAAAAAAGAAATGGAAAAGATTGAAAACAAGCTAAATCGACGGACAACTGCTGATCCATAAAATCAGCCTAACTTAGGCAAATGGGTTGGAAATATCCTCAATCCTGTTTAGGGTATGAGGATTTTATTTTTTGGAACTCCCTTAAAGGGAAAAGGTGCTGAAAGGTTAAAATTTGGGGGGACTTATGGAGAGTCTTGATAAGTATAAGCCCCCCCTACCATTCCTGGACGGCGAACCCATTACGGGTGAGATTGCCAATTTTCGTTATCAATCACACTGGGGTGATCGGCCCGATTGGGAAACAATTCCCCGAACCCCCGTTCCCGTTGAGTTGGGGTTTCATCGGACCAACTCCACATACTTTCATAGAAAAAGAAAGAGACTCCGGCAAATCCTTTTTCCCGAACCACTTCTACCTGTTCTTGAATTTGACTCATGGGAATAGGGCGACCCCGTAACCCACTGAGAATCCCGATTCCCACGGGAATATTGCGTCGGGCTGCTTGCACTTCGGGCCGGTCTAACTCCTCAATAAATACATTAATATCATTCCGATACAGTTGCAAGACGATTTCTTCCACTAATCCCTTTTGTTCCCAGGTTGCCCAGTCTGCTAAATAGTATTGATATGAGAACTGTTGGGGATTGGGAGATAAACTCACGATCGCCTTGGGATTGCGTGCTTTAATTTCTCGGAACATCCGTTCTTTAAATGCCGTGATTTTATTGGCCCGCCAGCGTAACCACTCCGGGTCTTTCGGGTCTTTCGGGGGAGAATTTCCGTTATGTTCTTGTTTGTAGAGGCTGACGGTATAATCATCATAGCCATATTCTGAAGGTAACCCTAAATGGTCATCCAGTTGGATGCCATCTACTTCATAATTGGTGACAATTTCTAGGAGCAAATCCAGGATAAATTGCTGGACTTCGGGGTGAAAGGGATTCAGCCAAACCCGAGGATGTTCTCCTTCCATTGTAACTTCAGTCCCATCACTGCGTTCCGTCAGCCAGTGGGGATGACGACGGGCTAATTCTGAATCTGCTGGGGCCATAAAGCCAAATTCAAACCAAGGAATCACCCGCAATCCATTTTTTTTACCTTCGGCGATCGCCTCTTTGAGCATATCCCGTCCTTGTCCCAAATTGGGGTCATGATTGCGATCAATTGGCGTCACTAACTGCATCGATTTCCCCGTCACCCGTTGCGCGATTTGACTCGGATATAAGGTATATCCCCAATTCCACACCGTGGGATAAACGGTGTTAAAATTGAGGTCAGCCAGTCGTTTCATCCCCCGTTCCAGATTGCGCTTAGAAAAGAGGACATCGCTATCAATATTGGTTAACCAGACCCCCCGAATTTCTGAATTGGGGATAGGAATGGGCGCAAGGGCAACATAGTCGGAAGACAGAGGAGAAGTGCGTCCCATCAGCGCTTGACAGAGGAAAGCTGAGACATCTGCACGAGTGGCAGGACGATCGCTATTTAAACGCCGGAGATTGGGATAATTAACAATCAGGCGTTTTTCCGTTGCTGCTGCGATCGCATTTCGAGCATAACTCGGAATTTGTCCCGCATCATCAAACATCTCAGTTAACAGCTTCTGGGGTTCTCCTTGCGGAGAATAATTTAACCCACTCACCAAACTCACCCAAGCCTGAACCCGAGGAATATTTTCTGTAGGATTAAATCGATTTCCTGGATATCCTGATAAAAATCCTCGTTGATAAGCAGTCCGAATCGCCGGAGTTGCCCAATAACTATTAGGAACATCCGTAAAAGCCACCGCATCCCGTCCCCCTGTCGCATTCGGAAAAGCCACATCCAACATTGTTGCAAATTCCGCCCGCGTCACTGGCGCATTCGGACGAAATGTCCGATCCTCATACCCATTAATAATCCGCCGATTTTTCAGGGTTTCAATGCAAGATTGCGCCCAATGTCCTTGCACATCGGTAAAAGAAGATTGGGCCCTTGTTGGTAGGGTTGTCAAGGGGATTAGAGACAGACTCAGCAGGAATACCCGGAGAAATTGCCAATTCTGGAAGTCAAACATAGGTAGAAAGTCCTGAACCGTCCAAAACAGAGAGATTTGGGACTAAATGCAACGGGGGAATCCCTTTATCATGATAGTCCTGCCACTATTAGACACCACTTTAGAGCAGATTTCGGGATTCACCGCATTTATAGAGCGTTCCACCGTTATTCGCGTACATTTGGGGAATAACAAACCCGCACCCTGAAGGGTGGGGCTACACGGACGAAGCCTGCCTACGCAGGCTAAGAAAGAAAACCAAATTTATTCTTTCCGATGTTCGTAGTAACGACTTCAGTCGTTCTCTTCTATTGTTCGTAGTAACGACTTCAGTCGTTCTCTTCTATTGTTCGTAGTAACGACTTCAGTCGTTCTTAAGTTCCCAATCATCGTTTATTCTCCAAGTTTTTATAAAAACAATCCTATCAAAACTTACATAGATGTTAAAATATACCCGAAATATAGAGGCATCCAAGCGAATTGCCTCTACATTTTGAGGTGAATATTAAAAATTGCGTAAGTCCTGACCCCGAAAGGAGAGGGCCATTCAGAAGTCCAGTGGAGGTTGAGAAGAGGCATCCCACAACCCACTCCTTGAACACATAAGCTCACCGAAGAAAGTCAGGAGGCGCGATCGCCATTTAAAATAAACTTGTTCTATGGGGTCGGCACAGCGATGAGAAACCGGGGTTCTTCACAAACGCTCTGCCTATCTGCACCCCAGGAGGGCCAGAAACTGGTTTTCTGGTCCCGTTGATGGAAGAGTAACCCGGGAGCTCTCGGCGAGATTGGATGATCACCCCTGACACTGTAGGAATCATGACAGGTTACAACATTGGACTCGATTTCGGCACGACTAACTCAATCGTCTCCTACATGGGTCCGAATGGAGAACTGGATGCTTTCCAATATGGGGGGCCAGACGGTCATAAATATGTCCCTTCCTTTATCGCCTACGATGAGGGATTTGTGGAAATTGGCATGGCGGCGCGCACCACGGCAGCGAATCATCCGGAGGTGGAAAGTTATGGCAATTTTAAGATGCGGTTGCCGTTGGCTGATTTTTCCGAGTATTTTGCGGGAAATCGGACGCCGAGTACAGTAACGGCAGATTACCTGCGGGAACTGCTGATTTCTGAGGAGAATCCCTATAGTTTTATCAACCAACAAGGGACGGTCAATGCTTTGGTGGTTTCGGTTCCAGAAATTTGGCAGCGAGATATTTATAATCGAGGCCGGGAATCGCTCCAAACGTTAATTAAACAGTTAGGATTACCGCTAATTCATCTAGTGAGTGAACCTGTGGCAGCCGCGGCTTATTATGCTTGGGAAATCCAACGCCGCGCTCGACAAGAGGGAGTTGCTCCTTTTAGTGGCAATTTGCTGGTTTGTGATATGGGAGGCGGGACTTTTGATGTGAGTCTGTGCCGGATTTATGGGGATAAAAAGGTGGAGGTGCTGTATTTTGATGGAGAAGGCGATCGCGGTTTAGATTCTGCCGGAGTTGCCTTCGATCGCCACTGCGTCCAACTCGCCTACCAACGCAAGCAGGGTCACCCGTTAGATGAAACCGACCCGGAATTCCTGCGCTTACTCCGAGAGTTTGAAACGGTCAAAATAGGCTCTCATGGCCGAGGAACGCGCAAACTGATTAACTGTTTAAAGGAACCGGATATCTATGGCGATCGCGATTTATATGTCTTTGCTGGCGGCTACAGCGTCAGCTTCGGCGAAGTCCTAGAAGCTTTTACTCCCATTTCCGCCGGAATTCACCGGGTGATGAACCGTTTAAAAGCCTGGTTACAGCAACAGAACCTAGAAATTGACCGACTCTTTTTAGTCGGCGGATTCTCCCAATTTCTCCTCGTCCAACGCACCATTTCCGAAGCGTTAGCCATCGATGAAACTGACCCGCGCTTTGACCAAACCTTTAATATAACGAATAGTGCTTATGCCATTTCTTACGGAGCCTGCTTAATTGCTAATCAACTGGTAGAACCGACCGAAAAATACGTTCATACCCTGGGAATTGTCGTAGATACGATTAATCCCCAAGCGGAACGAGAACAACGATTTATTCCGATTATTAAAGGCGGTTCTGGTTTAGATGAATTAGCGAAACCTCAGTTTGCCGACATTCCCCCCTTAGTCACTTTTCAAAATGATACCCCCCTGAGTTTAACCCTCTGGGTTGACCCCCAATCCAAGGGCATCAGATTGAAAGAATCCCTACCCGATATGGTCAAACTTCCCAGTTATGAATCATCGGATTCATGGCGGGTGGGAATGCGAGTTGATCGGTCTCAAATCGCTTATTTAGTGATAGAAGATATCGCCGGAGAAAAACGAATTGAATACGAGCTAGGCAATGCGATCGCCAAAATGTTTCCCGGTTTTGTCTTAATTGATGAGCGGGAACCCGATAATTAAAAAGGTGACCTAATTCCCTTTCCCTTACAACAATAAGTTTTTTACGCTCATGATAATTCACCTCACATCTAAGTACACCTCCGGTCCCCTCCCCTTAGCAAGGGCAGGGTTAGGGTGGGGTCCCTCTTAAGTAAACCCCCCATTTACCTTCAATAAATCCCCTTAAAAACAACAAAGTGATGACCCAAACAATCACCGAAGAACTGACAAAATTAACTCAAGATTTACTCTGGATGAGTGAAGCCGATTATCCCTGGGAAGTTGTTTCCTGTGATTGCTCTAATATCACCCCGGAGCAACTCTTAGAACAGAACAATCTCCCTTCAGATACCCCCGTTGAAACCCTGAGTATAGAGCGTTTTTTTGCCCCAGCACTCCGGGAACAGTCCTGGCATAATGAAGAGGAACGAACCACCAGAAACCGTTATCAAGAGTTATTTAATTTTCTGACTGAACAGTTAAAGGACTTAATTGTTTATCGCCTGGGAGAGGTAGAAATTGAGGTTTATGTTTTGGGAACTCTTGAAGAGAAAACCGTAGGACTCAAAACAACTGTTGTGGAAACCTAATTCACATAGGACAAGGCAGTGCCTTGTCCTTTTTTAATAATTAGAGATTGTCTACCCGACTCTCGATCGCCTCTTGAATTCCTGCTGGGAGATTAGACAAGAAATCATACCCTGTCGCCATCTCCAAGACATCGATAGAGACTCGATAATCCTGCCATGCCGTATTGGCCACCCGTTGCGTATTCGGCACTCGGACCGCGATCGCCCGCGTATCTGCCGTAATGTCTCTTAATCCACTTCCTGGGCGATCGAGGACCACGATAATTTTCCAAGTATAGCGCGGCACTGTAACTCGACCATTGGCGATCGCCTTGATTCGCCCTTCCGGTCCCGCAATAATATATAACTCCTTCCCCTCTTCCACCAACTGGCGGGAATATTGCTCCAATTCATTCCACACCTCCCGATTATTCCCCGCAGATTGGGGAATCATATTGGTCATTACAAATGTCGAGGAATTGTCCTCATAAGAAGCCGTGCGATCGCCCGAAGGCACCAGATGCCCGCGATCATATCCACTCCCCCGATAATCCGTCGGTCTCACCGCATAAAACCCTTCCGGCAACGATTCATCCGGTCTAAAATCATCTTGGCGGTCCGCACTCCCCAACCAGGATGAATTCAACTGCCAACTCGCCCAATTTGCCGTCCCCAGACTGCGATTATAGGACAACACATACTGCGGCTTTTCCATCAAATAATTATCCGCATTCCCTGGATCCCAAGTTGCATTACTCGGATTCCCCAGCAGCAGATGAGTTTCCAGACCCGTCGGCGGTCCGAACAACAACGGACAACCCGCTAAAATGACAGCAAAACTACAGGCGATCGCCGCCAAAAAAACCTGCCGAAATCCGGAATTACGATTAGACATCCCCTCAACCCCCAAACAGATCTCCACCTATTTTACGCCCCTCCCCTTTCATCTCCACCCCATCCCTCCGTGAAAATCCATGAAATCCGGGGTTACCTCCCTCCCAAGAAGTAGCCACCTACACAAAAATAAAGTTATGCTATAAATTATTGAGAAATGTTAAGAAAATAAGCCCCATGCTAACTTCCCCGACGAATGGAGCCAAAATCAAAACCTTAATAAAAGAGAAACTCTTATTTGGGAACGAGCCTACTCCTGAATTAGTTGCCATTTTGCTCGTGTACTTCGTGCAAGGCATCCTAGGATTAGCGCGCTTAGCCGTGAGTTTCTTCCTAAAAGACGAACTCGGGCTAGGTCCTGCCGAAGTTTCAGCCTTAATGGGGATTGCCGCCTTACCCTGGATTGTCAAACCCCTATTTGGATTTATGTCCGATGGGTTACCCATTTTTGGGTATCGCCGACGACCCTATCTCATTCTGTCGGGGATATTTGGCGCAGTTGCCTGGATTGGCATGGCAACCGTAGTGGATACGGGATGGAAAGCCACTGCCTTAATGTTGCTCAGTTCTCTGTCTGTTGCTGTTAGCGACGTGATTGTAGATTCCCTCGTTGTCGAACGAGCAAGACAAGAGACCCTGAGTAATGCCGGGTCCCTGCAATCCTTGTGTTGGGGTTCCTCCGCAGTCGGCGGATTGATTACCGCCTATTTAAGCGGTTCCCTGCTGGAACATTTCAGCACCCAAACGGTGTTTTTAATGACGGCAACCTTTCCTCCCATCGTCTCCGCCGTTGCCTGGTTGATCGCCGAGGAACGAGTGGAGGAGGATGCGACGGGGTTGGTGCAAGTCAAAGAACAAGTGATGCAACTCAAACGGGCGATCGGGCAAAAAGCGATTTGGTTACCCACCGCCTTCCTCTTTATCTGGCAGGCAACCCCATCGAGTGATTCCGCCTTCTTTTACTTCACCACCAACGAACTGGGATTTCATCCTGAATTTTTAGGGAAAGTGCGACTGGTTACCAGTCTGGCATCCCTCGTAGGGATTTGGCTGTTCCAACGCTTTTTTAAAACCATTCCCTTTCGCACAATCTTCCGGTGGTCCACCCTGCTTTCTGCGGTGTTAGGGATGACAACCTTGTTACTGGTGACCCATACCAACCGGGCGATCGGCATCGATGACCATTGGTTTAGCATCGGCGATAGCTTGATTCTCACCGTCATGGGACAAATCGCCTATATGCCAGTCCTAGTCCTCGCTGCCAGACTTTGCCCCCCAGGAGTGGAAGCCACCTTATTTGCCCTCCTGATGTCCGTCACCAACCTAGCGGGACTGCTGTCATACGAAGAAGGTGCATTGCTGATGCATCTGTTGGGAGTGACAGAAACCAACTTTGACAAACTCTGGCTGTTAGTGGTAATTACCAACCTCACCACCCTGTTACCGTTAATCTTCATCAAATGGCTACCGGACAGTAATTCCGGAGACGATCTATCTTCCTCATCGGAAGATAATCGGCGGTATGAAAATATGCCGAAATTAAGTCCGGATCATGCAGGGGCGATCGAACCCTTGCAACCAGAACAAGTCCCCGAACTAGAACCCTCAGCTTAATTCGGTAAGTAGCAGAGTCCGGCGGGGGTTTAAACCCCCGCCTCATAGCTAAAGTCGGTTAAAACCGACTGCAAAAATGAACAAGATTAAGGGAGATTTATTAGGAAAATTAGATTTTTTTGGGATTGCAGTCCGATAGGGTATCCTTGAAAGTCACCTAAAAAAAACTCTTTTTCTTATTAAATTTATTAAACCTTCTTCAAAACTCTACTATTATTCTTTGGAACCTAAACCGCCAACATTTTCTTCAGTCGGATTCATCCGACTTTAGCTATTAGGCGGGGGTTTAAACCCCCGCCGGACTCTGCGACTAACCCGAATTTAACACTGCGACCTAACCCAAATTTAACCTTATAATCTCTCCATCTCATGCAACTCCAAAACCGTCAACCCGAAAACATCTCCTCCAAAAAAGCCTATACTCGCCAAGACTGGCAAAAAGGCTACGAATCCCAACCTAGGGAATTTGACTACTGGATTGAAGACATCGAAGGAGAAATCCCCCCCGAACTCCAAGGCACCTTCTTTAAAAACGGTCCCGGACTCCTGGATATTAACGGCGAATCCATCCATCACCCCTTTGATGGCGATGGCATGATCTGCAAAATTGCGATCGACCAAGGACGCGCTCACTTTAGCAACCGCTTCGTCCAAACCGAAGGCTACCTCGCCGAAAAACAAGCCGGGAAAATCCTCTATCGCGGCGTCTTTGGCACCCAAAAACCCGGGGGATGGTTAGCCAATATTTTTAACTTTAATATTAAAAATATTGCCAATACCAACGTCATTTATTGGGGAAACAAACTCCTCGCCTTGTGGGAAGCCGCCCAACCCCATCGCCTGGACCCCTATACCCTAGAAACCCTAGGATTAGACTCCATTCAAGGTACTTTAAATCCCGGAGATGCCTTCGCCGCGCATCCCCGCATTGACCCCCATTCCCAACAAGATGGCAATGTACCTTGCCTCGTCAATTTTGCCGTTAAACCCGGACCCTCCAGCACCATCACCATTTATGAACTCAACCCCACCGGGGAAGTGGTGCGACAACATTCCCACATCATTCCTGGGTTTGCCTTCCTCCATGACATGGCAATCACCCCGAATTACTGTATCTTTTTCCAAAATCCCGTCCGGTTTAATCCCTTACCTTTTTTATTGGGATGGCGTAGTCCCGGGCAATGTATCGACTTTAATCCCCATGAAAAAACCCAAATTATTTTAATTCCTCGGGATGGGAACTCATCGGTCAAAATCATCGAAACTGAACCTTGCTTTGTCTTCCATCACGCCAATGCTTGGGAAGAAAACGGCGAAATTTTCATTGATTCGGTCTGTTATGATTCCTTCCCCTCCGTTGACCCCGATGGAGATTTTCGCAAAGTTGATTTTGATACCGTTCCTGCCGGTCAGTTGTGGCGATTTCAGGTTAATTTAGAAACCGCAACCGTGGCGCATCAGGTGATAGAAACCCGCTGCTGTGAGTTTCCTTCCCTGCATCCAGAGCAAGTAGGCCGACCGTATCGGTACTTGTATATCGGAACCGCCCATGCACCCGAGGGAAATGCACCCTTGCAGGCAGTATTAAAGCTAGACTTCCAAACCCAAACCCAACAGATTTGGAGTGCCGCACCCCGTGGATTTACCGGGGAACCCGTGTTCGTTCCGCGTCCTGGGGGAACCCGGGAAGATGACGGATGGTTGCTGGTGCTAATCTATGATGCGGCACATCATCGGTCCGATTTGGTGATATTAGATGCGGAGGATTTGACCCAAGGACCGACTGCCCAATTGCATCTGAAACATCATGTTCCATACGGATTGCATGGGAGTTTTACCCCTGAATGGTTCGGTCCAGAGGGATAAATTTATTCCCTTTGGAGGGGATGAAATCTGCCGGTAGGTGGATTTAGGCTGAGGGGAAGAGGACTTACAACTAAGGCAGCTTAATTTAGGAGCGAATACGGGTGAGCAAAGCATCGCCTAAAGTATTCGCTCCTAATTTGTTAAAAACTTGCTGTAACAAAAAAGATTATGGAAACACGCGAAAGAAGAATCTCCCCTTATCCGAATATTCCCCCGGTGATTGAAACCAAAGACGAAGAGTATCTGGATTCTGGTGTGACGAGTAAACTATCCATTGCCGGACATCCGATTCACCCGGTGATTGTGACCATGCCGATCGGGTTACTGATTACGGCACTGGTTAGCGATGTGGTATATTGGCTCTCATCGGATATATTTTGGGCTAAAGGGTCATATTGGCTGATTTTCGGGGGAATTGTCACGGCGATCGCCGCTGGACTCACGGGAATGTTTGATTTTGTGAAAGTCAAAAGAGTGCGTGAGCGCAGCGCCGGATGGATTCACATGATTGGGAATATCGGAGTGTTGCTGCTAAGTATAGTCAACCTCTGGATGCGTCAGGGAGATCCTGCCGCAGCGATCGTACCCTGGGGTTTAGGGTTGTCCCTCGTGATAGCTTCCCTATTAGGAGTAACCGGCTGGTTTGGAGGGGAACTCACCTTTCGCCACAAAATAGGAGTAATCGGAGCAGGTTCAGAGAATTTACCCTAATTTAGGGAATTGTGAGAAGGGACACCGGGGCGATCGCAGTCTACAAAGAGAGGTGGGGGCGATCGGTCCGGTGTTGTCATATCATCCCATAAGTTCCAATCGCTGAAAGGGATTAGGGTTCATTGAGACCAAAATTGTTATCCCCCCTCCCCTCACTGGCAAAGTTTCAATCCCTGAAAGGGATTAGGGTTCATTGGGACAGGATTTGCTGTTGCGGTGGATCTTCGGCTCAAGGGTTTCAATCCCTGAAAGGGATTAGGGTTCATTGGGACCTGAGATGGCGGTCGCGTTCGATATGGTATCAGGGGAGTTTCAATCCCTGAAAGGGATTAGGGTTCATTGGGACTTTAAGCCAGGATACTGCCGGTTCTGGAGTAATTGAGTTTCAATCCCTGAAAGGGATTAGGGTTCATTGGGACTTGTATACAAGAAGAAAGAGAGGAAGATCCAGGTTTCAATCCCTGAAAGGGATTAGGGTTCATTGGGACATATACCGCTTTGGGAAGTTAGGGGGAAATCTCAGTTTCAATCCCTGAAAGGGATTAGGGTTCATTGGGACAATTACAAAATCCCCCCAGGATTGGCCCGTGGCGTTTCAATCCCTGAAAGGGATTAGGGTTCATTGGGACGCTAAGACTTGGTGATGGTGCGCGGCTAAGTATGTTTCAATCCCTGAAAGGGATTAGGGTTCATTGGGACGTCGAGAGAAGAAGTATCTCCCGATATTTTTTGAGTTTCAATCCCTGAAAGGGATTAGGGTTCATTGGGACTTGTTCATGGGTTTTTGAATAATCCGAAAAAAATGTTTCAATCCCTGAAAGGGATTAGGGTTCATTGGGACGCGGGAGAGACCCCGATCCGGTGTTTCTTCACCAGAAAGGCGTTTCAATCCCTGAAAGGGATTAGGGTTCATTGGGACTGAGTCATCCGTGAATGAATTCTTTTGGCGCAGAGGTTTCAATCCCTGAAAGGGATTAGGGTTCATTGGGACTCAGAACGATGAAACATGGAATCAGGAACTAACTGGTTTCAATCCCTGAAAGGGATTAGGGTTCATTGGGACACCTAGTCTTGCACTCCGTCAAATGCCCCAGATTCATGTTTCAATCCCTGAAAGGGATTAGGGTTCATTGGGACAAGCATACACTCAATACCCAGGGAATATGATAATGAGTTTCAATCCCTGAAAGGGATTAGGGTTCATTGGGACGTCAATCACTCCAATTCGCGGCCCATCGGGTTGGGTTTCAATCCCTGAAAGGGATTAGGGTTCATTGGGACGTTATATGTTGACCACAGGTAGCGCTTGGAAGCTGTCAGATGTTTCAATCCCTGAAAGGGATTAGGGTTCATTGGGACCTGCATAGGCTTGGATTAGCTCACCATTGCGATCGTTTCAATCCCTGAAAGGGATTAGGGTTCATTGGGACCCGTTACGCAATCAGGCATCACCACTTTTAACAAGTTTCAATCCCTGAAAGGGATTAGGGTTCATTGGGACTAAAAATGCCATTTTATCAAATTCGCACGTTAGCGTTTCAATCCCTGAAAGGGATTAGGGTTCATTGGGACGCGACTTAGCCAAAGATATGAAGCTAGAGGGTAGGTTTCAATCCCTGAAAGGGATTAGGGTTCATTGGGACTCATGGGCGCAAGTGGACCCTAAGCTATTGGAAGGTTTCAATCCCTGAAAGGGATTAGGGTTCATTGGGACTTTTGGGGTCCCGAGTTCCCACGTTAGCTTTATTGTTTCAATCCCTGAAAGGGATTAGGGTTCATTGGGACCTTTTAAGATCGCAGCCTTCTCTTTATGGGTGTCTCGTTTCAATCCCTGAAAGGGATTAGGGTTCATTGGGACGAGCAGCAGCAGGAGAAACCACCACCACCGCCGCGTTTCAATCCCTGAAAGGGATTAGGGTTCATTGGGACTCCGGCTCCCGGCGCGGCTCTATTCCGTTTATCGGTTTCAATCCCTGAAAGGGATTAGGGTTCATTGGGACGCTCCATACGGTTACACACTAATTATTACTGCTATGTTTCAATCCCTGAAAGGGATTAGGGTTCATTGGGACGCATCAGGCCACAACAGTAGCAAGGCAATATCAAGTTTCAATCCCTGAAAGGGATTAGGGTTCATTGGGACTCCAAAAAGGGCTGATAATAGTGGAAAAAAATGAAGTTTCAATCCCTGAAAGGGATTAGGGTTCATTGGGACTAATACAAACAAAACGGCTTCGTCTGCCAATATTGTTTCAATCCCTGAAAGGGATTAGGGTTCATTGGGACGAAGCACAAGCGGTTTCCAAAAGCGCGGGATTATCGTTTCAATCCCTGAAAGGGATTAGGGTTCATTGGGACCGCTCAAAATCGTCATGTCTCTCGGGGAAGGAGAAGGTTTCAATCCCTGAAAGGGATTAGGGTTCATTGGGACCTGACCCGAATACCTTGGTTCTAGGCCGCGAGGTCTATGTTTCAATCCCTGAAAGGGATTAGGGTTCATTGGGACTTTTTTTAGGGGAAGATTTTAACAAGTCGTCATTGTTGTTTCAATCCCTGAAAGGGATTAGGGTTCATTGGGACGAGACCAGACCCTCGACGGGTTAGGTTTTGAATTGTTTCAATCCCTGAAAGGGATTAGGGTTCATTGGGACTGCCATAGGAAATTAGGTTAAGCGAGTTTTCGAGTAAGTTTCAATCCCTGAAAGGGATTAGGGTTCATTGGGACAATCCTCCACTGCTACCAAAGCCAAACCCAAGGGTTTCAATCCCTGAAAGGGATTAGGGTTCATTGGGACTTGAAGTGATGGAGGAAATCGAGGATGATGATTCGTTTCAATCCCTGAAAGGGATTAGGGTTCATTGGGACTTAGTTTTTGCCGAGCCTCTTCTATGATTTCTCTGTTTCAATCCCTGAAAGGGATTAGGGTTCATTGGGACTTCAAATATTTGAGGCAAAAATAAGCGGCCTTACCCTGTTTCAATCCCTGAAAGGGATTAGGGTTCATTGGGACTGGGCATGGGGTGACACTGATTACCCCACTTTTATGTTTCAATCCCTGAAAGGGATTAGGGTTCATTGGGACAGTAACTCAGTCCTGTCAAATACCAGGTACGGTTGTTTCAATCCCTGAAAGGGATTAGGGTTCATTGGGACGTTTAAACAGGAGGTTAGCCATTCCTCACTTTCTGTTTCAATCCCTGAAAGGGATTAGGGTTCATTGGGACCCCTGCGTTATGATCCCTCTCCTTTTTCTTTTTGGCTGTTTCAATCCCTGAAAGGGATTAGGGTTCATTGGGACCTTCGGCAATCTTGACCGTTTGACCACCTATCTCGTTTCAATCCCTGAAAGGGATTAGGGTTCATTGGGACCCCCGGGAAGCACCCTTGCGAGAAACCTGCGGAATTGCTAGGTTTCAATCCCTGAAAGGGATTAGGGTTCATTGGGACTTGTAATCCATTTCTGTAACCCAACAACTGCTCAAGTTTCAATCCCTGAAAGGGATTAGGGTTCATTGGGACCCTCCACAACATCCCGGGCGGTCCAAAACTCGTAAGTTTCAATCCCTGAAAGGGATTAGGGTTCATTGGGACCCTTGCCCGTCGCCGCACTCTTGTCGAATACCTCTTTCGAGTTTCAATCCCTGAAAGGGATTAGGGTTCATTGGGACTTGGAGCCAATCTCCTGTTCTCCTTCTAAGGAAAGGTCAAGTTTCAATCCCTGAAAGGGATTAGGGTTCATTGGGACGAATTGTAATAGGGGTAGCCCTCTACATTTCCGTGTTTCAATCCCTGAAAGGGATTAGGGTTCATTGGGACATATATCCCAGCAGATTTTAAACGAGACGGAACAAGTTTCAATCCCTGAAAGGGATTAGGGTTCATTGGGACGTGGATGCCGATGGCTTATTACATTGGTGGTATTGGTTTCAATCCCTGAAAGGGATTAGGGTTCATTGGGACAATTCGGAGCAAGTAGTTTGAGTAGGCGTAGTTGGTTTCAATCCCTGAAAGGGATTAGGGTTCATTGGGACGCCCTACGGCCCGGTTCAAAACCGATGCTAATCGGTTTCAATCCCTGAAAGGGATTAGGGTTCATTGGGACCCTTAAATACAGTTGTTATTACCGGAGATATCCAAGTTTCAATCCCTGAAAGGGATTAGGGTTCATTGGGACTGCATGGATTCCATCTGCTTTTTCATGCGTTCGATATTCTGTTTCAATCCCTGAAAGGGATTAGGGTTCATTGGGACGATCTCATAAGCACTATCGCGACCACTGATTTCCGTTTCAATCCCTGAAAGGGATTAGGGTTCATTGGGACTTTTTGTGTTTAGCGGCGGAGACAGTCTTGAAGCGGTTTCAATCCCTGAAAGGGATTAGGGTTCATTGGGACCTACGAAGAAATGCTTAAATCGCGGTGGTATCGAGTTTCAATCCCTGAAAGGGATTAGGGTTCATTGGGACTGCCCGTGGTTGAAACTCTTGGTATATAAAGTTTTCAAGGTGCATTTGCGCGAATCTAGATTAAAAATACCATTACAGCCAGCGACTTGTAAATAGGTCAAATTCATTTTTCTCTCAAATCATTGCTCCATATAGCTTTCAGCGTTTGCGCGAACCGGATAAAAGGGGGAAAAGCAATCAACGCCTTATCCCGTGAGGATTTCAGCCCCCAAATTTCCCCCCTTCTTTTCTACAGATTGGGGTTCGCGCTCAATCTAGGCGAAAAAGATGGTCGAGTCCCTCGGTTCTACTCCCCCGATGCGTTCTATTTTACCTTGGCAGCAGGCGCAGAGGAAGAAAAATCGAATATTGTCCTCATCAGGTTTGATCTGTTTACTCAGGCGCATCCGCAGTCTCTGGTACTGAGTCGGGTTCAAATCACACTCAAACATCGAAAATTGCACCCACTGTCCATAGGACTTGAGAATATTGTGAATTTTCGTGCGTCGTTTGTCCTCAGAAATATCGTAAGCAATCACAACATACATAACCCATCTACCAAATGTTCTACAAATTCACCCCAACGCCGTCTCAGCAACGGCAGTTGCATCAATTCCCGGTAAGGGGACGGCTATTTCAACACCAAGGGCGGATATTGTTCGATTTCTTCCATCAAATACTTCGCCATCAGTCGTCCTTGAATTTCAAAGGATTCCTGATAGGTACATTTTTTCCCCATCACCGGATGGGTGAAATTCGACTGTTTTTTCTGTTCATAGAGTCGCAGAAAAGTCCGCAACGCTTCGGGGGTCAAAGAAACGGCATTGCTAATCGGTTCAGTGGTGAAATCTGCCGGAGTGATGATGCGATTATTAATCGCATTCAACACCATCGCATCGACAACAATCGGGCGAAATTCTTCCATCAAATCCAGGGCTAAGGAAGGGCGTCCATAGCGTTCAACGTGCAGATATCCGAGATAGGGGTCAAATCCTACAATATTCACTGCACTCTGGATATCATGGCTGAGTAAAGAATAGCCTAAACTGAGCAGGGCATTCACCGGGTCCGTGGGAGGACGACGGCGACGCGCTTCAAATCTGAACCCTTCGCTACGAATTAAGGCATCAAAACATTGGAAATAGGCAGCACTTCCCGCCCCTTCTAATCCGCGCAAGGAATCAATCGTGGCTGTTGATGTCAGGGAGGACAGGATTTGTTTCAGGCGATCCGTTGCCGTTTGGAAGTTCCCATCGGTTCGTTCTCGCTGTTTGCGTAACAATGCAGTTCGATAGTTCTTGAGTTTTCCCCGAATAAATCCCCGCACTAAATGCAGGGATTTCTCGGTTTCTCCCGCTGCTTGCCATTGGGCTTTACGGACAAAAATATTCTTAGTCAGTTCCGGTTCTAATCGGCCTAAATATCGTCCGGTTGTGGTTAAAAAACTCAAAGGAATATGGCGATTGAGCAGTTCCGTCACCACTGCGGGGGAAACAGTCGCCCGTCCCATAATTACCACTCCTTCGATATTAATTAACGGCACATCCAGCAATTTTTGCTTGTTAGCCCGAATGTTTAATCGTTCATCGGTTTTGCCAATAAAGCAGTCATCTTGAGTGATATAAACTGTACCCACAATTCTCTCCTAATTTTAATCTAATAACTTGAACCCACACCCTAAAGGGTGGGGCTATACGGACGAAGCCTGCCTTCGCAGGCTCATTGAAAAAGGTTTCTCAATTCTCCCTAATCCACCTCCGGTCCCCTCCCCTTGGCAAGGGGAGGGTTAGGGTGGGGTCCTCCGGCGCAAACAACCAGAAAAAGCCTTCATAATTGACCCAATTAACTCGCTTCTTGATAGCGTTTAACTTTGTCCGCAGCTTGAGGTAAACATTGATGAAATAAACTGCAACCGCGACAACGTTTGGTATAGATAGGAGGTGGCATAGTTCCAGTTTGGAGGAGGTTAGAAATGGCTTCTAAAGTGGCGATCGCCTCCTGTCGCAACTCCTCCGTAATCTCCACCGCTTGCCGTCGCCGAGTTTGGGCATAATACACATACCCACGCTCAATTGTTTTCCCCATCATTTCCTCTAAACATAAGGCTTGAGCACAAACTTGTAACTCATCATTATCCCATTCTCCTTTCTTCCCCCGCTTATATTCAATCGGATAAACTTCCCCCTCCACGGATTCAATTAAATCCGCCTTGCCAATCAATTGATACTGTTCCGACTTCAACCAAATCGCCCGAACTTGCCACATTTCTTCCCGATTTCCCTCACCCAGGGTATGCACCCGTTCATGTAAATTTGTTCCATCTAAGGTGTAGTGATTGTCCCGAAATTCGCCTGCACAAAACATCCGCCAGCAGCGATGAGGACAATAAGAATATTGATTGAGTGCAGCAATGGTAATGTAATCAGAATTGTTCATGAGTTTAATTTGTGGATAGTGGCAATACCCGGCGGGGGTTTAAACCCCCGCCTAACAGCTAAAGTCGGTTGAAACCGACTGAAAGTCTTATGGTGTAATGTTTTTTAATGGGTTGTAACAGAATGCAAACTCGGAGGCTAATTTTCTCCTACTTAATTAACAAAAACCCTAAGTTTTTAGTCGGTTTTTAACCGACTTTAGCTATGAGACCGCCAATCGTTTAAACCCCCGTCGGTTGTTGCTAACTTGCGATCGCCTTCTATCAAGACATATTCAACCGCCGAATCATCCCCATCCCCATCGGCGTTTTCCGTCCTGCACCACTGTAAAGAGCAAAATCGGCTAAAACGTTAATATCCTTGATAATTTCCGGCGAAGCATCCCCTAAAATGGAATATCCCATTTCCCCCACACAGCCAATAAATTTACTGCGTTTATCGCTAATAATTTCCGAGTGAACATTCACATAAGTGGGAAAAATGTACTCTGTCAAAGACTCAGCGAGGGGAATCTGACTATATTTATTCCAACGGTGCAGCAAACTATTAAACAAACATTCTCGGGTTGGCAAACAAGAATCATATTGACCCTGGCGAAAAGCCGTCGGCGTACAGAAAACTATCTCAATTTTTCGCTGACTATCCGATGCCTGTTCATATAACTCCCCATAAGTGCAAAAATTCGCCCAAGGCTGAGTCACCTGCGGCGTCCCCAAAATTCGAGTAATCTGCAAATTTGCTGACCCCAAATGCCAAGGTTGTTCGGGATTTAGATTGAGCCAAAGCTGCATCAAATTGTTAAATAAAGCATCATCTAACAGAGAAACCCGCCACCAACAACCCATACCCTTGGGAATGGATTTATTGTGCTTCCATTGCAATAAATGGCCCGCATTATGTGAGGAATGACTGACTTGCAGGGGACTGAGAGTAAAGGCTTTTTCACTCTTCTGTTCATGTAAAAAGGTCGCCAATTCTGGGTTAACGGAATTGATGAGGGTTAGAAACAGTGCATGGAGATGTCTACCACTGAGAAATTGTGGAGAAATCGGGGAGGTGGGAACTAGGTTGATGATAAGACTATGAGGCATGATAATTAAAGTCAATAAATGTGTGTACAATGTTTTAGTTAGGGGTGGAGTTGTACTTATAGGAAAAGCACAACTCCCTGTCTTTATTCAAGGCTTAATATAAACCATTTTCCCGAGAAATATGATTATATCCGCCCAGATAAATCACATCGACAAACGGTACATTAGGAACTGGCTCGGGTTGATGGTCTGTGGGGCCATGTGCGCCATAGAAATGTTCGGGGTTTACATTCATTTGAATGCTTTTTTGTTCAATAATGCTGATGCTGTTATATCCTGCTTCATACCCTTGAATCACCACAGGAGTATCAGGGTCAAATTGAGAGAGCATTTCGATGAGTTGTTGGGTGGTCATGGATTTGTTAATAGAATAAAATGGGTTTTGGTTAGACACAATAGAAGTCTTGTTCATCAGGGAGGCGGAGCTTTACTCCTTCCGTGGCGAGTGCTAGTATTCCAGACAGTCCAGGGAAAAATTCATAATCTTTTTCACCATCATTGCAGTTAAGCGTAATGGGAAAAGATTCTATTCTAGCTTGTCGTAGCCGATAGAGGGGGCCGCCATTCTTGAGTGGACAGATAATAACTCCTGGAAACCACTCCTTTTCCAGGCTTTCTATAAAGGGCATTGGGGCGATTGCATCACCCGAAACTCTTTGGATTTTACAACCTAAGAAGGCATTGAGCTTATTCATTTCTTCATTTATAAATTCCCTGATTGTCCTCGGGTAACGCAACCGAAACTTCACCTGATAGGGCGGATCTGCTGGACTTTGAATTTCCAGGATTTCCCCATCGGAAACAAAGTTGCAATAGCGTAATAGATGTAAGGCATCTAAATAAGTCTCAGAGGAGCGGTCTAAAAATAAACCCTGCGGATCGCGAATTTGGAGGCTCTCAAATAACCCGGAGCGAAATTGGAAAATGGGTTGATAGCTGGCGCTCCATTTGGCAGCAAAGTCTTTTAAATGTCTGGCCGCTTCGGGGTCAGATTTGAAGATTTTTTCAATGTCTTCAAGTTCTGCATTTCCAGATTGAATCTCTTCCCAATCTTCCGGACAGTTAATTTTCAGAAAGGTTTGGATAAAATGCCTTCGACCCGGTACGAGTTTAAGCGGTTCTTTAGCTAAGTCTCGGGCGGCCCGGATATCTTTAATTCGAGAACGATAGTAGGACCAAGTGCGTTTGCCTCCCAGACTTAACCGCAGACTCTCAAACAGTTCAGAAATGAGCGAATGTTGGGGCAATTTTTCTAGCATTTCTTCCATTTCCAAGAGGGGACGGGCGATTTCTAAAAATGCCTCAGAACGCCAATAAGCCAGCCAAAAAGGTCGATCTAGGCATCGAATGGTTTCGAGAGTTTCAGCGAGGGCCGATCGCCCGCCAGAACAGTCCAGGTTGGTAATCCCTTGTTCCCATGCGCGATCGGGTAAATAGCCGATCGCTTCTGAAGGAATAACGGTTTCAGTTTTCCCCAATACCCGCCCCACTCGCCCAATTCTCTGCCAAAATGCAGCGCGATCGCGGGCTGAAAAAATCAACCAATCTAAGTTTTGTCGAGTCGGTGCAGGATGCCGTTCAAAATTAAACCCCACATCCACTGTACTGGTGGCTAAAATAATCGATTGTTCCATTGCCCATTTCCGATCCGTGGCAGAAGCAGGGCCGGTAATTCTTCCGATGCGATCGCCTAAACCTTTTGCTTTTAAAGCTTGGTACAACTCAGTCACCACAGAGAGAGAATCTAAAATGACCGCCCCATTGCAATCCGGTCGTGCTTGGTATCGCCGAACCACTTCATTGGCTAATTCAGCGATAAATTCCGGTTTCGTGGGTTGCGATCGCAATTCTAAATTAACCGCAGTTTGCGAGGGGACCAAATTTGATGTTCCTACCCCATCAATCCGGGCAATTCTGACCCCTTGAGCTTCTAAATTACTGAATACCACTTCACAAGCAGGTTCCGGTGTAGCAGTGAGCAGAATCACTCGCCGCCCCTGTTCAAAAAATCTGAAAATGTGGGAGTGAGCTAAATAAAACAGTAATCCCACTAACTGTTTCGCATCGTAAAGATGAAACTCATCAAAGATAACCGTAGAAAATTTGGTGTAAAACCCACTGGCAATATTGACGCGATCGAGTCGGTTATAGGCAAAAAAGGTGGCGTAGTAAAAAATATCGGGATTAGTCACCAGCAAAACAGGACGTTTCGGGCCTAGTTCTGGAAAAATTGTAGCGGGATTCCTTAACAGGTTATAGACTTTTTCTCCAGAACGCGCCCCCACTTGAGTGTTAGGCCATTGGCGAATTTTGGCGGCAGATGCCTCAATTACCACATGGTCTAATCCCGCCTCTTTGAGAAAGTTTTTAGCCGCTTCTGTTTGTTGGGTAATTAAGGCATTGGTGGGGGCTATATAGACTGCACTTTTGGTCGGTTGATGCAGTAGGGTTAATAACCCGCCTTTCGTTTTGCCAGTCCCCGTGGGTGCGAGTGCGAGAATCAAGTCATGATCGCGCGATCGCTCGTAGACTTCCACTTGATGCTGCAATGCATTCCCCATAAAAGCGAGTTCCGGAGGCAAGGAAGTACAAGCGGCAATGCTGCGCGCTTCAAGCTGGATTGATAAGGGTTCATTACTCATTATTTGATTCCTCCACCACAAAAACAGATACCGACGGGAACAATGATTTCGCCAAATTGCCAAGCAGCACCCTGAAATCGGAGATTTTTGACTAAAGGTGCTGGTGGGATTGAGATTAAATCAAAGGAGAGCATCTGCAACTCTGCGGGTAAATCTGCCGTATTCAGATAAGCGCTACTTTGGTACATCCCCTCAGATAAGGCAACCTGTTTCAGTTCTGAAATCACCTCGACTCGAACCTTACTCATAAATTTACCCACGCGAATGTAATCGGGTAATTCGCGATTGCCAAAGACTAAAGTTTGAAACAGATTTCCTCGGGCGATCGTTCGTAACCTTCCCGACTGTGGAAAATTGCTAGGTCTAAATGAATTGGGCTTTTTTCCCTCACGTTGGACGGGCAAATCCTCGCGACTGGTGGCGACTCGATTATTTGTCATCGCATACCAATAAGAATCAGACAGTGCATTAAATCGTTCCCAACGAAATGTAACTTTGCCCTGCTTAGGCCAAGCGGGTAAGACATAACAATCCGAAAGTCCACCCAAATCTTCCAGGTAAGTGGGTCGCCAGGTGGCAGTTCCAGACAGGCGATAGGGTGAACGGACCCAACCCAAAGCATAAGCTAAGGCATAGTTTCCCAAGACTCCCTCGGTATAATAAGCGTCGGACAATTCTCGGGAGGCAAAAAAAACGGGTTCTGCACACCACAATTCGACCAAACGTGCCTGTTTAAACAAAGGCAAATTTGCCCGGGTATTCTCTATAGTTGTGAGGAGTGACATAAGCTAATTTTTGAAAGTTGTAACGAATTTTAGAATGGTTCAAAATACAATTTCTGCATTGAACCGTAGGGATAAAACTTGGGTGTATCTCATGTTTTCCGGTCTGGCCCTCATCCCCCAACCCCTTCTCCCTTTTTGGGAGAAGGGGAGCCGGATTTTAACCTTCTGGGGTTACAGGTTCAGCATTTTTCTTGCCCTTCCGACTGCTAGAAGCCTTTGCCGGAGGTTTGCGGAAGGTTTCATAAGAACGATCCAGGCGTTTGAGAAAGGTTTCTCGCTCTCCATCCCAGTGACGGTCAACATCTGCGATTACATCGGTTAATTGCTCTTCCGTTAGTTGCCTAGAAATCCCCCGACGGTTTGTCCAAGTGGCGATCGCCCCTTTAGTCATCTCTACCAACAAATCTGTATCAAACGGATGCTCTAACGGAGTGTTTGCCTCTATTAAAGCATCGTAGAGACTTTGCACCAACTCCAACGAACTCGGCAGTTCTGTAATCCCTCCAAATATCCCTAAAATCTGGTTTTCCATGCGTCCGATGCGACTAGAAACCGCACCATATCGGGGAGTCATCAAAATATTACCCAGAACATACCGCATTTCATCCGCAGTCATATCTTTTAGGGTCACCACATCCAGAAAATGTACCCCAGGTTTGATATACTCACTGGTATTGAGGGCGGTTGATGCTTTGCCATTTTCATCGCGCATTGTTCCCGTTTCAAAAATCGCATTGATGGTTCGTTCGGCCACGGTTTCAGAGGTTGGTAATAAGCTAAATGCGTCTTCCGTCCAAACCCGGCTTTTTTGTGCGCCACCTCCACCGGCAGCAAATCCATACAGAAAGCAATCGATACACATTTCACAAGGCGCATTAGTATTTAGGGAACAGACTGCCCCATCTTTGTTCGGATATAAAAGCTCAAATCCGCGAAGTTGTTCCCGCCCAAATCGCCGTTCAGGAGCGACTTGTTTGCGTTTAGTCATGACTAAACGCTGAAGGGAATTTTTATGCTGAAATCCAGCTTGTACAAATTCACTGCACATAGGTTCGCCGGAGCCTTCAGTGCGGAGAATTAACTCAGATTGGGTTTTCCGCAAGACCACCATCCCGATGGTCCGACCTTTTGGGAAATTTTCATAGGTGGGCGCGAGGAATTGGGTCAGGGTTTCAATAGACATGATTAAGTCTCCTATTCAACAGTTTCAGTTACTTCAATTTCGGAATTTTCAGACTCAGCCTTGGCTTTATTTCTCGCATCTTGCAGGAAGAAAAAGTAAGCCGATTCCAAGGTTTTTTGGTCAGCCATAAGCTTTTCGGCTCGACCTTGATAGACTTCTTCATACAGTTGCCGCAGGACCTGATAATAGTCCTTGATTTGCTCGAACTTGGTTGCGCCCACCCCATGCTCTCGAATGCGATCGAGCCGGGTATGATAATTTTGCACCAGGGCGGCAAATATTAGGTCCAAATCCATGTAAGGCTTTTGAGAACGAATAGCGGCAATAAAATTCCCAAATGGTTCTATGGAAGCGGTCCGCTTATAAGAAGAACCCCAAATTTTTCCGGCGACTGCCAGTTGCGCCGCTTGTTTGAGGTATTGCGTTAAGGTATGATTCTCCTTGGGCATAAGACTCTCCAGTAAAGTATTCAGGGGCTCACAAATTTCACTCCAGATTGTTTCCCAGTTGGGATTCTCTTTCTCTCGCAAAATCCATCGTAATAAAACATAGTAAAGGCTAAAGGGTTGTGAGGTTGCCCGCGCTAAATCATACAGGCAATCATCCCGTTTTTTAGGGCTGGCAACGGCTAAAACTAGCGGTCCAAGACATCGGAGTCTGTCCCGAATTTTGGCTGCATTTTCCCGACTATACTGCCCGGTTTCTAGTAACGGACTGAGGGAGGTGGGAATTCCTTCGACTTTGCCATACACCTCCGCAGAAGGGTCTATTTCCAAATGGGAACTGACAATGAATGGAAATCCGACCTCTAAGGATAAAGAAAGTTCTAATGCCAGCCACAATGACTTAAGCAGGGAGACAGAAACATTCGTATCCCCCCATAATAAAGGAATCAGGACATTACCATTGATATAATCCGACCGTTGAGGAAAGGCAAATCCTACAACTTTGCTAGATTTAAACTCTAATTGGTTATCCCGATACAGCTTCCGTTCATCGACTTGAATCGGTCCGCCTTCGGGATTAATTCGGGCTTTATCTCGCAAGAATTCGATCCAAATTCGCCGCAGTTCTGGAGAAGAACCGGGAGGCAGGAGGAAGTGTAAGTACATCGGTTCATTTTTACTACCTGCTGGAAACTGTCCACCCACCGCGACTAACTGATAGGCTAATGCTTCAATAGAATCTGCATACCGAGTCGGTTCCGCGCTCATTCCACCGGGAATTCGATTAGAAAACATCTGCACTTTGGTTCCCGGTGGCATATTTGGAGACCGCAGTTTTTCAGTGTTAGCGGATGTATAACCCAAAGAAGACCGCTCTTTGGGATTAGTCGTAATGTAATCGGTCAAGGCATCAAATCCATTGAGCAGGGAGGGAACAGGTAGGTTTAATAGTTGCTCGACTGCTGTGCGAATTTCTGGCGCAACGGTTGAGTCCTCTGAGCCATCGCTTCCGCTCTCACTCTCTTTTCTTTTTTGGAGGGAGTCTCGCAAGGCTGCTTCGATTCCTTCGCGGCCTTTTGTAACCACTTTGGCGGCAAACAAAGGACGCGCATACTGCGGGTCAAAGGGTTCGATCGCCGCCCGATGAACCGGAGAAATCCCCACCTGAGAGGCAATTAAATCCCAAGTTTCTTGGGTGCTAGGTTGGGGCTGAAGGCTGCGATAACTTAAATAAACCGCTTTTAATCCCTCGGCGATCGCAAATTCTTCCGGGTTACTCACAGGGACTAATCCCACCGCTTCCGCCTCCGCTAAGGCCGTTGAACCGGCTTTTTGTCCCCATTTGGCAATATCCTGCTCAATTTTGCTGGCTTTAAACCCTCCTTTCTTTTTTTCTAAAAACCCGAAGGCGATCGCCACCACTTCATCGATATCTTGGTTGATCGCTTGCGGAGAAATTTTAATTCCATCCTTGGTTGGATTAACCAGTTGCTCGATATTTTTACCGAATACTTCATTAATCTTGGATTGCCACCGTGCTGCTATTTTGGGGATTAAATCTCCTTGCGGCCAAGCTACCCCCTCCAACAGAACGCCATCGGGGAAAATCGCCAAAGGAGTCATTCCCTGTTTGACTAAAATTTCCTCCGCTGCATTGAGCAATAAAGCTGTGATGTATCCCAGATCCTTCGAGATTCTCACTTGGTAAAGAGAACAGGCCCGTTCAAAAGCTACGGTTAGCTCTGTTTGCAATTTTTGAATCCGCTTGTGTTCAGGAATTCCTAAATCAAATAAATCGGCAGCTCTTAACATCGCAACCCAGGCTTCCATCTCATCCGGTTCCGGGGAAAAAATCATGCCATCGCTGACGCCATGACCCGAGTGCCTTTCGATCAGGCGTCGCGCTAGTTCTAGTGAGTCTTCTGAGGGAACCAGAGACTTGACACAGGCTCTTTCAAGCTGCTTTTCGAGAAATGTTCGATCTCTCGCCAACTGTTTCACGTTACGCCCAGAAGCGTCGCCAAGTTTATTGAGGTCGTGAACCGCTGCGGTTGCTAGGAGAATTTCCCGGATCCGATCCGGGACTCCGGCTTGGCGGCTGACTGTCAAGATAAACTGACAAGCTGAATCCAAATGTTCTGCCAAAGTGGTTCCGGTTCTGACTCCGTACTGCTGATGAGCGCCATGACGTTCATACAGGACCGGGCGAATATCGCTGAAATAGCGCTCCTCCAAACTGGTGGGTGGGCCTTTCAAGAGTCGAAGACGTTGCGACATAAGATTCGACCTCGTTTTTAATTACAATAGCTACTATGGCATAATAAATTTATAAGTGAAAGTGTATTTTGTAAATGATCCGAAAAAAAGACACCATTACACTGTCAATTCCCCCTGGGACCAAGGAACGACTGGAAGAAATCGCCGATGAACTGAAGGTGCGGTGGGGCGATCGCGGGAGTATCTCGGGGTTGCTGACGGCGATCGCCCAGGGGAAATTTCAAGTGGGACAGTCCCTAACCCTGACTAACGCCCAGGTTCAGGCCCTCCAGCAAGCTAACCGCCTCTTGATTGATTCAGGCTATATCCCCGAAGCCCAAACCCTGACTACTCTACTCCTCGACCGAGGGAATTTAGAGGCCCCCCTGCGTCTAGCCCTCCAGCAACTGGTCACTCAACCCAGTGAGGCATGGCGTCTGCGGGCCGAGGAGCAAATCCAGAACCAGCAAACGTTTCGACTGTTTTATCGGAACGCCCAAGACAGTGAGTTGGAATACACGGTGCGTTACGCTCAAGTCACCTTTCGCGAAAAGCGCTTTTATTTGGAAATTTGGTGCGAGGAGACCGAAGATATCCCCAACACGGATTTTCCCGAACTCATCCATAATCGCTGCCTGCGCCTGGATCGGATTAAAGAGATTCAACCGATCGCAGGGGAATGGCGAAATGGTCTCGACTTTATTGAAGTGTACTTACACTTTTATGAAGGCTTGGTCAAAGCCTATGAAAGCAAAGGCAATGACATCAGCAATGAGGTGATTGGCGAGGTGCGCCAAGTGGTCCGTCGGGTTTCTAACCCCTTCTGGTTGATTCGAGAAATCCTCCCCTACGGCAATAAATGCCAAGTGGTGGCCCCCCAAGCTATCCGCGATCGGGTTAAGGAAGAAATTCATGCCATCTACCAACGCTATCAAGAACCCAATACTCTGCCGCCCTCCTAAAAGGTGCAGCAGCGATCGCCTTCATCCCCATTCAAGGGTCCCCCAGGCAGAAAGATTTGTCCCCAGAGGCCCCTTGACCTGAATATTGGATGAGTTCAGGGGGACCTGAAACCGGGTTTTTGGCTTAAATTAGTGCAAGATAGGCCCAAAATTTTTGCAAAACCCCGGTTTCTAAGCGTTACGGGACCAATGTTTGAGGAATCTCACCCTAACCCCTGCACTGCCGTGGTGCTTGTGTTGATTTCGTGAAACCGGCACTTGCCAAAGTTGACTCCTTGCTGCTAATCAATGAAAGCAGAGATAAAATTAAGTTTTGTAACGTGAGGAGTAAAAATGTACATCGTACAGATTGCCTCGGAATGCGCCCCCGTAATTAAAGCGGGCGGATTAGGGGATGTGGTTTATGGATTAAGCCGAGAATTGGAGAATCGGGGCCATACGGTGGAACTGATTCTGCCCAAATATGATTGTATGCGCTATGACCATATTTGGGGCCTTCATGATGCCTATAAGGACTTGTTCGTGCCTTGGTATGGGGGGGCGGTGCACTGTTCTGTGTATTGTGGATGGGTCCACGGGCGGGTTTGCTTCTTTATTGAACCCCACTGCGAGGATAATTTCTTTAACCGTGGCTGTTACTATGGGTGCAGTGATGATAATATGCGCTTTGCATTTTTTAGCAAGGCAGCTTTAGAATTTCTCCTCAGAAGTAATAAGCGACCTGATGTTATCCATTGTCATGACTGGCAAACAGGTTTAGTTCCCGTCTTGTTGTACGAAATCTACAAGTATAATGGGATGTGGAATCAGCGGGTTTGTTACACGATTCACAACTTTAAGCATCAAGGACCTGCGGGTTCGGAGGTGCTTAGAGGAACGGGTCTGAATCAAGATTCCTATTACTTCCAATACGATCGCCTCCGGGATAATTTCAATCCTTTTGCTATAAATCTCATGAAAGGTGGCATTGTTTATTCTAATGCGGTGACGACGGTTTCCCCTCACCATGCTTGGGAAGCGCATTACACCGAGGTGGGGTCGGGATTAGGCCATACCTTACATTTGCATCAGGATAAGTTTACCGGGGTTCTAAATGGGATTGATTATGATTTCTGGAATCCGGAAACAGACCGCTACATTCCCTCTCATTTCAGTATTGATGATTTTGAGGGCAAGCAGCAAGCGAAGAAAGCTCTGCGATCGCAATTATTGTTGCAAGATGAAGATAAACCGATTATTGCCTATATTGGACGACTGGACCAACAAAAGGGTGTGCATTTAGTTCACCATGCGATGTACTATGCCCTGAGTAAAGGGGCGCAGTTTGTCCTCCTGGGTTCAGCGACGGAACCGGCCATTAATGACCATTTCTGGCATGAGAAACAGTTCTTAAATGATAATCCCGACTGTCATTTGGAGTTGGGCTTTAATGAAGAGTTATCCCATCTCATCTATGCCGGTTCAGATATGATTCTGGTTCCGAGTAATTATGAACCCTGTGGGTTAACCCAGATGATTGGCTTGAAATATGGCACGGTTCCAATTGTGCGTGGGGTTGGGGGATTGGTGAATACGGTATTTGACCGAGATTATGACCAGAATAAGCCACCGGAAAAACGGAATGGCTATGTGTTTTATGAAACGGATCACGCTGCGGTGGAGTCGGCGATGAGTCGGGCGATCGATTTGTGGTATGAGTCCCCGAAAGAGTTTCGAGAATTAGCAATTCAGGGTATGGAATATGATTACTCATGGAATTATCCTGGGAAAAATTATGTAGAGATTTACGAATCCATTCGGCATAAATAATCCGGGGAAATCACGCCGAATAACCCAGGCGGAACCAACCGGCTATAGCGATATCGGGTCAGGGAAAACTTGAGGTTTTCCGACCCGAAATCTGGGTTGTTTTTTTGATATATTGGCTCTTTTCTAAGGTTCGGTGAATTCAGACAAGTTTGTGAATGGGTGGTATTGACTGGGATGAACTCGGGCTTATAGTTTTTTAGGGGGAAGGGCGACGACGGATAACCAATAGTTGCATAAGCTCTGCATGGCCACTGTTAATTGGTCAAAGTTTAAGGGGTTGACTATAAAGGAGTTAGCACCGGAGTTATAGCATTTAGAAATATCTTCTTCATGATAAGAACTACTCAGGATAACAATGGGAATTATCTTGAATTGGGGGTCAGATTTAATTTGGACTAATGCCTCTCGTCCGTCGAGTCTGGGCATATTGAGATCGAGCAAAAGGAGATCAGGAAAAGGCGAATTGAGGGGGTCATGATAACGACCTCGCCGATAGAGATAGTCGAGGAGTTGCTCTCCATCTTCTACAAAAAATAGGGTGATGTTGGCGCGAATTTCGTGAAAGGCTTCTTCAATCAGGAGACAGAAGGAGGAATCGTCATTCGCGATTAAAATAGTGTGGGGGTTGAGGGCTGAATTCATAGTTGGGGTCCGATAAGATTTGGGATGGAGGGGTTGGGCATAAAAATTAGGTCGAGTTATAATTTAGGAGATTCCATCAAGGGATTCTCTTGGGTTTTGTGAGCCGGGATGGTAAAGTAAAATGTTGAACCCTGTACCGGACAAGATTCGACCCAGATTTTCCCCCCATGCAATTCGACAATTTTTTTACAAATGGCAAGTCCGATACCTGTTCCGGGGTATTCTTTGTCGGAATGGAGCCGCTGAAAAATTTGAAATATCCGTTCTAGGTGCTTGGTCTCTATGCCAATTCCATTATCCTGAATGGAAAAGCTCCACATATCCTCCTGTAGAGAGACAGTAATATGAATTCTGGGGGAAATATCGGGGTGACGGTATTTTAGGGCGTTACTGATTAAGTTTTGAAACAATTGCAATAACCCCATGCTATTGCCAGCGATCGCCGGTAATGGATCATGGGTGATTAGGGCTTGAGTTTCCTTGATTTGGGTTTCGAGATTAGCCAGTGCCTGGGAGAGTACCCGATCGCAATTGACCGTTTCAAAGACTTGTGTCATTCTCCCGACTCGGGAGTATTGCAATAAGTCATCAATCAACTGTTGCATCGTCAGACTCCCACTGATGATGCGCTCAATAAACTGAAGGGCTTTGCTATCGAGTTTATCTGGGTAACGGTTTTGTAACAGTTGGGCAAAGCTGGCAATGGTTCCTAAAGGCGCTTGTAAGTCATGGGAAACCACATAAGCAAACTGTTCAAGTTCCTGATTAGACCGTTTCATTTCCCGGTTTAATTCCAGTAACTGCTGTTCGATGGCTTTGCGCTCTCGAATTTCCTGTTCGAGTCGGATATTTTGCTCTTTCAGCTTATTTTGCAGTCGCAAAATTTGCAGTTGGTTTTCCACCCGCGCCACCACTTCTTTGACTTGAAAGGGTTTGGTGATATAGTCCGCTGCGCCGACATTAAAGGCATGGACCTTTTCGGTAGCCTCTTCAATCACGCTTAAAAAAATCACGGGAATTTCGGCGGTTTCCGGATCGGCTTTAAGTTTTTCACAGACTTGATACCCGTTCATTTCGGGCATTTGGATATCCAGCAAGATCAAGTCAGGAGGATGTCTGAGGGACACTCGGAGGGCCATCGCACCATTGGTCACGCACCGGACTTTATAACCTTTGTCTTTCAAAATATTTAAAAGCAAGCGGAGGTTATCCGGGCGATCGTCTACTAATAAAATATCTCCGATGGGATCGGTCATATTACGGATGCTGATGATTTTTTCTCTATTATCCCTCACGGAATCGCTCCGAGGGTAAATGAATCTCGATAGGGTGGCGATCGCCTAGGCGGTTACTCGGTCCTGCGGCCTACATTCAGGCCAATTTTATCACCTGAGACTCTTGACAATTGCGGTCCCCTGCAAATCCGCCTCGCAACAGACCCTGGGGGTAGCATTGGACTGATAACGAGATCTCAAATCAGCCAGAGAACCTCGGGACCGGATTCGCGCAAGACAAGAAACCGGGTTTCTAGCCTAGAGTGGTTCCTGATGGCGACAAATTTGCTAAACCAACCCGGTTTTGAACCAATCCTGTACCCACGTCCTAAAATAAATACAGACTCTTCCTACCTCGGAAAACAAGCCCAAGCGGGTTAAAAATTTCCCGAGTGGGGGGATGATTTTCCATGTTGCCTTCTTCCGAGAATAAAACCATGAGCAAAATGTCCGCAATCGGCTTATTCGTTCAGCAATTGGGGTTGAGGCGACATCCCAAATTGCGGGGTTCTCTGAAAATTTTACTGGGGATGGGGTTAGTGGGGGCAACGGTGCGGATGTTGCCTTATTTAGCGCCGATCGGTGCGGAAGATATTGCCCAAAATGAACAAGCGGTTACCTTTAGCGATCGCAATGGACTCCCCCTGGGAACCCTGCTCACTCGGGACCAAGATCATACCGCTGTGGTGGCGCTTGATCAGGTGTCTGAATCGTTTCTCCAGGCGATTATTGCCGCAGAGGATAAGCGCTATTATCAGCATGGCGCAGTAGATTTACAAGCCGTCGCCCGGGCGGTTTTGGAAGCAGTACAAGCGCGATCGCTGGTTTCCGGTGCCTCCACGATTACGATGCAATTGGCGCGGATGCTGGAACCTGCCCCTCGCACTTTGCCCCATAAACTGGGTGAAGTTTGGGTGTCTTGGCGACTGTTTGCGGGGATGAACCGAGATGAAATTCTCCACGCTTATATTAACCGTCTGCCGATGGGGGGAAATATCTATGGGGTAGAAGCGGCGGCGCGGACTTATTTCGGACTCCCCGCTTCGGAACTCAACCTGGCTCATGCCAGTATTCTTGCGGCAATTCCCAATGCACCGAATTATTATAATCCCTATTCTAATTGGCGATCGCTGAAAAAGCGGCAGCGCTATGTTCTCGATCGCATGATCGCTGATGGTTATATTACCCCAGAGGAAGCAACTCGGGCGGAACAAGAAGAAATCCAGGTTTTGTTGCCCGATCGCGGCATTATCGCCGCCCCTCACTTTCTGTTTTGGCTGGCTAATCGCTTGCCGGACGGGGTTTCTACAGTACAAACAACCCTGGATCGACCTTTGCAGCAGTTTGTGCAAACCCAGGTTCAGGAGGTGGTCCGTTCCCTGGCGGCGCATCAGGTGAATCATGCGGCAGCGTTAGTGATTGACAATCATACTGGGGAAGTGTTGGCTTATGTCGGTTCTCCCAATTACTTCGCCGACGCGCAACAGGGGCGGAATGATGGGGTACAGGCGTTACGCCAACCGGGTTCGGCGCTCAAACCATTTTTGTATGAGTTTGCCTTAGAAATTGGCGCGATCGCCCCGAATCAGATTTTAGCGGATGTTCCCACCCATTATGCCATCCCCGGGGCGCAGTTGTATAGTCCGGTGGATTATAGTGAACGATTTTTAGGGCCGGTACGAGTGCGATCGGCACTGGCAAATTCCCTGAATGTGCCGACGGTGCGGGTTTTGGAACAGGTGGGGGTGGAGCGGTTTTTGGGGCGCTTGCATCAGTTAGGGTTTGAGCATCTCACGAAATCCCCGGACTATTATGGGTTAGGGTTAGCTTTGGGGAGTGGGGAAGTGAGTTTATGGGAGTTGGCGCGGGCTTATGTGGCGATCGCCCGCAATGGGGATTTGATTCCGTTGTCCGTGACTCCGGGTAGCCGTCTCCCGGCTGCCTCTGCACAACCCCTCCCGGAATCCTCCTATTGGGCGCTGATTGGGGATATGTTGAGCGATCGCTATGCCCGATCGCAGGCGTTTGGGGTGGAGTCGGTCCTGAGTTTACCCTTCCCCGCAGCGGTGAAAACCGGGACTTCTTCCGATTATCGGGATACTTGGACGGTGGGATATACGGTGGATTATACCGTGGCAACTTGGGTGGGGAATTTTAGTGGCGATCGCATGAGAAAAGTATCAGGGGTCACGGGTGCGGCCCCCTTGTGGAATCGGATTATGTTACATCTCCATGAAACCCGGGAACCGGCGGCTTTGCCGACTCCGGACAATCTGGTTCAGCATCCTATATGTGCCGTAACGGGATTAAAACCACAGCCCGATTGTCCCTCGGTGGTTCTGGAATATTTGGCCCCGGAACATTTGAGCGCGTATAATCGGGGGGAGAAATTTGAGTTATCTCAGGAGTATAATAGCTGGTTGGCAAGGCAAAGTCAACCTCAATTGTCGGGAGATCGGTTGAAAATTGCCTTTCCTGAAAACGATGATTATTTTATCTTAGATTCGAGCGATGCTACACCGCGCATTCAATTTAAGTTAGCCATTGCACCGGAAACACCCATAGAATGGTGGTTAATCGGTCCATCGGGGAAACAGCAATTGACAACCGAGGCGAATCATGCTTTATTTTGGCCGATGGAGGTGGGGGAATGGACGTTAGAAGTTAAAAGTGGAGACTTGAGCGATCGAGTGACCTTTCAAGTGCAACCCCCGGATAATGGACCCATTCGCCAAGGATTTCGGGTCAGAAGTGAGGAGGAGAAATGATATTTTTCTCGCATTTTTTCAGGATGAACCCAGAAGACTGGTCACTCATTTTAAAAGGCGAGGATAGAGTTTTAAAAAGCTCCATCCTCGCCTAGGGTTTAGAAAAACAAAATTGAAATTAAACGGGGAATTGGGTCAGAAGTTAATTCACCTTATTTTTAGAGGTTGAGGTTATAAGCTTGTCTGGCAATGATTTGTTGGGCATTTCTTGCCAACAGTTTGAACAAAACCAGTAAGAACCGCCTTGGCGGATATGGTGTAATAAAGAGCCATTACAACAAGGACATTGATTGCTGACTTTCATGTAAATCCACCTCCTATTCTGTTGAAAAAGTTTTAGGCAATGACTGTCAATTTATCCTTGATATGACCATTTTGGTGAAAGGTTTTCGAGAGTGCAAGACGGAAGGCAGCTTCGTATCCATCCACCATTTTGGCAATGCTAAATTGGCTAACGACGCGATCGCGACAAGCTTGGCGATCAAGCTTCATAGCGGCAGGAATTGCAGCAATCATTTCTTCGATGCTGTTGCAGACAATGCCGGTTTTACCGTGATCAATCACTTCGGGAACGGAACCCAGATTCATGGCAATGAGTGGGGTTCCTGTACACATCGATTCAATCATCACCAAGCCGAAGGGTTCTCTCCAGGTAATTGGGAACAAGGTTGCTACGGCATTTCCGATTACCTCTACCTTTTGTTGGTGGTTGGTTTCGCCTAAATATTCAATTTGGGTACCATCGATTTGGGGTTTAATTTCATTTTCGTAGAATTTTTGGTCTACGGGATCGACTTTACCAGCAATTTTCAAATGCCAGCCGGTTGCTTTGGCGATCGCGATCGCATGATGAATCCCTTTCTCAGGGGAAATTCTGCCTAAAAATGCCAAATAGGGAGGGTCCTGGGGCTTGGGAAAGAACGGATAGGCTTCGATATCAATGCCATTATAAACTGTATCCAGATAATTCAGTTCGGGTCCACCTTCTCGTTGAGCGTTGGTGATGCTGATATAACCCTGGTTGCCATACTTTTGATACAATTTGCGGCTGTCGGCACTAAAGTTCCCATGCAGGGTATGCACCACTGAGGTTTTCATCAGTTCCGCCAAAGGCAATGCGGAGTATCCATTGTGAAAGTGGATAATATCAAACTGGGAAGCCATTTCATAAATGCGGTTGAGTTGCAGCATATCATACACCGCAGGCTCTTTCACCGTGGGGTCCAGACGTAAAGCACGGGGAACCACGGATTCCAATTTGGCTAAAGTGTGGGAATCTCCCGAGGCAAATAAGGTAACCTCATGACCCCGACGGACTAATTCATCGGTTATGTGGCTAACCACTAATTCGATACCCCCATAACCCGGTGGGGGAACTCGTTCTGCTAACGGTGAAACTTGAGCAATTCGCATATTTCTCTCCTCGGTGGTAAATAGAGTTGAATTGATAAGTAATGAACAGTAAATCCAGCAATTCACGCATCTATCTATAGGTAGATTTTGAGGCTTTAACCCGCCTACTTATGCAAGGTTTAAGCGACATTCAGGGTGAAACAATTGCTATTTCGTAGAACCTACGCATAGCAAGTATTTTTACCTCGTTGATTGCCTACGCTCAAAACTTAACCTGACTCTTCAGGGGATGGGTAGTAGTATTAACCGTACCCATCTTTGCGTAGGACTCCAGGGAAGAGTTAAAATTTTCAGCCTGGAGTTTTCCAAATTACATTAAGATTTCACTGTTTTGATAGGGAAGAGATCCGCTGAAATTTCTACGGTAGGAGTTGGAGAAATCACTGCCAGTAGATTATCGGAGGTTTACGCTATTCCTGCAATCCGTTGTCTGGATTATATTTAGGTTTTATTAATCTTATTTCTTGCCAATAAAAATTTAAAGAGCGCGTATGTTCGGTAAACCCTACTTAATCCCCTCTTGATTTATCCAGATTTGAGGTTTTAGCTGGAACCCAAGGAATCACTGAATGACTGATTTGAACGGATCTATAATCGAGAGTTATAATGCAACATCAGCGTAAATTTGGCCCCCTTTCCAATGAGAAAGAGGTAGAAAACCTCGGATTAATGCTTTGCCATAGCTTTAATTTTACGGGGTGGGAACTGTTTCGCGATCGCCTTGGTATCAAAAACTACCGAGCAATTTGGCAAGACAACCAAATTATCGGGGGATTAGGACTCTATCCGATGGCACAATGGTGGGGTGGTAATCCCGTGACAATGGTGGGAATTGCGGCAGTGGGAGTGTCTCCTGAACATCGCGGGACTGGGGTGGCAGAGGAACTGCTCAGACATACCCTTCAAGAGATTTATAATAATCAGATTCCCTTGTCAGTTCTCTATCCAGCGACGCAGGTTCTTTATCGAAAAGTAGGGTATGAACAGGCGGGAAGTCTGTGTAAGTGGCAACTCCCCATCCATAGCATTCGGATGCGCGATCGCACCCTGGGAATGCACCCCGTGGAACCGATATTATCCGAGACGATCGCCGCACTGTATCAGCAACAGGCAGTTGCCTGTAATGGCAATCTGGTTCGCCACCCCGGAATCTGGGAAAACATCTTTAAACCCATCCCCGAAGAAACCCTCTATGCAGATTTAATCGGCGAACCCGATGACTGGCAAGGGTATATTATCTATAGTCAACGGCGAGAAGGAAACTCCCAAACCCTGGCGATCGCCGATTGGGTTGCCTTAACCCCTGCTGCCATCCGTCGCCTCTGGACCTTCATCGCCGATTTTCGCTCACAATTTGCTCATGTAATTTGGCGGAGTTCTCCAATTGACCCATTTTTGTTAACTCTCCCGGAACAAACCGCACAAATTACGGAGTTATCTCACTGGATGTTACGCATCGTCGATGTCCCTTTATCCCTGCAACAACGGGGTTATCCCCTTGGCATTGAGGCAGAATTACACTTAGAAATACAGGATAATATCTTGTCTGAAAATAATAGGAAATTCATCCTCACCGTATCCAATGGCAGAGGAGAAGTAACTCCCGGAGGACGTGGGGACTTAATCTTAGATGTACGGGGATTAGCGCCTCTTTATACAGGCTTTTTCACTCCCCATCAACTCCATTTAAGCGGTCATCTTCAAGGGAATCCAGCCGCTTTATCTGTTGCCACCCAACTCTTTTCGGGACCGCATCCTTGGATGGCGGATATGTTTTAAAAGGAAAAAACAACCGAACGCACCTCTTACGCATCAACCCTAGATCCTGTAGGGTTGATTCGCGAATCAACCGACATTTAGGGTGTGATATTAAATAATGCGTAAGTCGTACCTGCTATCGCCGATTCCACAACCACCGTATGAATCCTGCAACTCCCCAAGCGACAGCAGCAGCAGCGATGCTGAGTAATACAGCAAGGATGAAAGGATGGAGACGATCGCCATGTTCTTCCTGCCAGGGAAATGTCATGGATTGTTCAAAAAGTAAGGCGGAGGTGGAGGCGACAATGGCACCGAAGGCGATCGCCGTCCCAATGGTTTGGATTTGCTGTTCTAAGTGGCGATCGCGTTCCGCTTGGTCAATTTCCACTAAACCGCGAATTGTGGCAATCGATTGATTGAGGAGGTTTGAGCCCGGATAAAAGTAGTTTAAATCAGCGCGGATTTGTTCTTGAAAGGCGATCGCTTCTTTGTCGTGAAATAACCTCAACCCCTCCATCGGGGTTTGCGCCAGTTGTTCCATCCGGTCTAAACTGCTTTGATAGTTCTTACTATTGATAGCAATACTATTGCAGGCATATTCCAGATTTCGCAGTTGTTTCGTATAGTTTAGAGAAGTTTCTAACAGGGTTTTTAAAGTAATTTTCAAAACTTGTAGTTCCCTGGCCGAGAGTAGGTCTTTGTTTTGCCGATTGAGATAGGTTTGACTCACCGGATTGAATTCCGTTTCATGGTTTGTCACCAGGCGATCGGCGCAATCATAATAAATCCGACTATCTTGAAAACTCTTCGAGATTTTGTGATAGTATAGGAATAACTCCGGCAATTCCCAATAACAGTTTTGCAGCGTTAAAGTCGGATATTCTTCAAATAAAAACCAAATCAATAAATGACCATAAGGATTTTTGTCTAAATTGGCCTTCGGACTGCCATATTCGTAGAGATATCCGCCAAACAGGTTATAAGCGCGATAAAGAGGCGGTAAGGCTTGCCCATTTTCTAGGTGAAAAAACTGAATCCAGCATTCTTTCGCCAAAGGTTCTAAATCTCGAATTTTCGCCGGGGGAGTGGTGTTGACATAACCACTCAACAGCAAAGTTTGACCTAAATTTGATGCCGATTCCGGTTCCGGCTTAAAGCAATTCCCTGGATTAAATTGAGCTAAATCTTTTATTTGATATTCCTTTTTCCCGCGAGATTCAGGTTGGTAAATGTTAAGATTTAGGGCATAACTATCATGGAGAGATTGGGGATAAATAAACCCTTCTAAATCCTGGGGAGTGGTAAACTCAACAATGGCTCTTTCATCATCAGGACCCATGAGCAAATCAAAATCTTGAGCGGGTTCATCTTGACGAATCTTTAACTCTAAGTCAACCTTAAACTGGGTCAGAATCCTGTGATATTTGTTCTGCACCCATTGGGGATTGATGCCATCTAAATTTTTGGCGGTCTTCCCATCAGAGGAAGTCACCAAACCTCGATGATAGTGATAGGCAAACCAATATAAACTCGGGGAATAAATTGAAGGAATTGTTTGGCTCATGAATCACTCGCTTCAAAATCAGGAAAAGATTAAGCAATGGTATTTTGTGCCTCTTGCACCTTTCCCACCAGGAAGGCTTTATTATAGACGCTTTCTGGTCGTTCTCCCTCCGCTGGCTTCCGGATTTTCTCTCCTTTTTGAATCATGTTAGCGCGAATGGTTGCCAACTCTTCAGGGGTGAAGGTAATCTGGGACTCTTTACACCAGGTTTTAAGGATTTTAGCCAGTTTCAAGGTTTTATCTTCAGCGGCAGTCAATTGGGTTTCTAAGCTGGGGAGATTTGCCAAGAGTTGGGTTTGGGTTTGGGGGTCGGTTTTAGCTTGTTCCAGCAAAGTGAGAAAATCTTCAATAATTTGTAAGAACTCCGACGGAATGCGATCGCTCATGGGATACTCTCCTAAGATAAACACACCGAGTTTCTAGCAGCATCTTTGCTGTTTCGCCCAATTATAACAAACTAATCCGGTCCCCTCCCCTGTGTCTTGGTGAGGTAGAGGCGATTCGGGGGAGGTAGGGGCGATTCGAGAATCGCCAGTCCCTCAAATTAGCGCAATTCTCTGTAGAAGCGATTCAAGAATCGCCAGTCCCTCAAATTAGCGCAATTCTCTGTAGAGGCGATTCGAGAATCGCCAGTCTATCAAATTAGCGCAATTCTCTGTAGAGGCGATTCGAGAATCGCCAGTCCCTCAAATTAGCACAATTCTCTGTAGAGGCGATTCGAGAATCGCCAGTCCCTCAAATTAGCACAATTCTCTGTAGAGGCGATTCGAGAAT
>NZ_JAMXFD010000007.1:117940-122255 GCF_025370875.1 Laspinema palackyanum D2c | reverse complement strand
CGCCCGTCTATCAAATTGGCGCAATTCTCTGTAGATTTTGCAGAAAATGGTTTGTTTTCGGGCGATTCTCGAATCGCCCCTACAAGCCAATCGTTTTGGGGTGGAGGGGTGGATTTTTCGGGCGATTCTCGAATCGCCCCTACAAGCCAATCGTTTTAAGGTGGGGTTCTTCTTGGGCGATTCCCTACGGGAGAGCTTCCGCTTACCGCACCTCCCGATGAATGGGTGGGTGCAGACTTCATACAGGCGCTTAAGCCGGAAAGAGTGCGTGACGCGGCAGAAGCCCCCTCACCAGGAATTGACAAACCATGCTATACTGATACGAACCCCAGTGATGCCGCCACTCAAATGAGGCTAGTTAAATGGAGTCCACACACCCAATCACACTCGAAACTATCAAAAACCTTTCTATTGAGGATTTTTTGAGCTTATTAAGACAAAAAGAAACTCTGATCGTACAAGTTTCTACCAGTGAAGTCGTGAGAATTAAAGCCAGCCTAGAACTCCCACCTTTACCGAAACTTGAGGGGTATGTACCCCAAGGGTGGAAAGACGCTATTTACCATGAGTAAAACCGATTTAGTCTTTTTAGATGCGGGAATTTTTATTGGGGCTTTGCTAAATCAAGATCCGCGTCATTCCGAAGCTCGTCCTATCGTTGAAGCTGCTCGATGCGGAACCCTGCTTGCTTGTACTTCCGTGGGAGTATTAAGTGAAGTTTATGCAGCTTTAACTTGGACTGGCTCTCAACCTCCTCACCCCCCCAAAATCGCCAGTGAAGCAGTTCGTCTTTTGGTGGAGAAACCTTCTCAAATTCTAGTTTTAGAAACCAACTTTCAAGCCAGCGTGAAAATGCTAGAAATTGCCGATTCTCAAAATCTTACAGCCCGTCGAATTCACGATGCCAGACACGCTGCTACTGCTTTAGTTGCGGGGGTATATAAAGTCTATACATACGATCCTCAAGATTGGCGGTTATTTCAGCCCTATGGAATTAGAATTGTTGGTCCTGACTCTGTTTGTTTGGGGAACGAGTCATTGCCCATTTAACCAATGGGGCGATCGCTTCACCCAACCTCCATATACTGCCTCCCTCTCCCTCTGAGACAGGGCTGGGGAGAGGGCCGCGCATGATTCCCTACAAACCGATCGCCACAAAAGCGGACCAATAACGCCGATCGCCAAATGGACAACGCTCATCATAATCCATTAACTTCAAATCAATCATCTCACACTCCTCCTCCGTCATCTGCAAACCCTGACCACACCACTCTAAAAACCCCTCCACCGAAACCCGTCTGAGCCAATTTTGCGATCGATGTAACGCCATCACCACCCGCTCATCTTGGCGCAATTCATAATAGAAACGAATCGCCAAACAAGCCGTGGCAAAATCATCCACACACCATAAACTACTCACCACAGCCGGAGTTCCCGCATACAAAAACCCACTGGCTAACCCAATATATTCATCCGTCAATAAACTCCCCATTAGTCCCGTCTCACAAGCCGAAAGCATCACCAGACGACAGGCGGGAATTTCCAGATTGCGATAAATTTCCCCCAGGGTTAAGCCTTGCTGTGCCGTGTCGAAGCGGCGACCATCCCGGAGGGTGAGGGTCTGGCGTTTTTCCTCCGTGGGAGCAGATTCGAGGGGTGTATCCCCTGCCAAAATCACAGCGGAATTGAGGGGATTTTCGCTATCAAATCCCCCGTGACAGGCAAAATGAATAAAATGGCTCTGGCGCAGTTTCTCCAGAGTTTCCCGGCGATTGAGGGCGGATTTCGTCGCCGCTTGCTGGGTGAGGATATAGCAGTTGGGGTCGAAGTAGGGGCGGATGAACTCCACCTCCATTTGGGCATAGCTGAGGTCTTGGGTGGGGTTCTGCACCGCGAAGAATTGGGGTGGGGTGGCGGGTTGGGGGCGGTGGTGGATGTAGTCGAGAATTTGGCAACTGGGGGCGTAGCTGACCCCTTGGCTAAAGCGCTCCAGTAACGGGGTGGCGGGGGCGTTGAGTTCAACGGATAAGGCGTGGAGGGGGAACAGGTGCAGGTAGAGATGGGGAATCAGAATCAGCCGTTGACAGGTCTGGGGGAGGGCGGCGATCAGACTGGACAGGTGGAGATGTTCGGCGAGGTCCTCCAGGCGACGGTCTAGGGCCTTGTACCAACTGGGTTGGCGGTAGTCGGCGAAGTAGGTTTGGTTGAATTCGTCGAGGCGGTGGCGTTCGTCGGCGCTGTAGCTGTAGGCGCGGATCTGGGGGCCGTCTGGGTCTAGGGTGACGGTGAAGGCCCAGGCTCCCAGGTCCGGGTCTTGGGGCAGATACCATTCGATGAGAGCGGTTTCCGGGGTGAGGAGTTGGCGAAAGTCCGGCAGTTGGACTTGCACCTTCGCGAAGGCGTTGAAGTCGGGGTCGTTGATTTGCGCCAGGAGGCTGTCCCGTTGTTGCAGCAGGCGTTGCAGGAGAGCGGTTCCCGGTGGTGAGGCAGTCTAAGGGGAAAGAGGAGGGGGTGAAAATTTCTAGGGAATTTCTCAAATATTGAATAGCTGCGGGATGGTTGCCTAGGTCGATGTAAGCATAGGCTAAATTTTCTGGCGTAATTGCTTAATCTTCGGGATAAGCACGGCGGGTTTTTACTTCCAAAGCGGCTTCATAGTAGAAAATCGCCCGCTCCAGGTTCTCGGCGTGTTCTCCCCGGATGCGCTTCTTGTAGGCAACTGCCAAGTTCATTTGCGTCATTGCCCATTGTTCGGGATAGACATTGCGAGTGTGTACTTCCAAGGCGGCTTCATAGCCAGCGATCGCCTGCTCCAAGTTTTCGGCTCGCTCTCCTTTAATGCGGTCATGGTACGCATTTGCCAAGTTATTTTGTGTCATTGCCCATTGTTCGGGATAGGCACTGCGGGTCCTCACTTCTAAGGCCGCACGGTAGTAAGAAATCGCCCGCTCCAGGTTCTCGGCTCGCTCTCCTTTAATGCGGTCATGGTACGCATTTGCCAAGTTATTTTGTGTCATTGCCCATTGTTCGGGATAGGCACTGCGGGTCCTCACTTCTAAGGCCGCACGGTAGCAGGAAATCGCCCGCTCCAGGTTCTCGGCTCGCTCTCCTTTGATCCGGTTCTTGTAGGTATTTGCCAAGTTATTTTGCGTTGTTGCCCAATATTCGGGATAAGCACGGAGGGTTAAAACTTCCAGGGCGGCTTCATAGCCATAAATCGCCTGCTCCAGGTTTTCTGATCGCTCTCCTTTGATGCGTTTATAGTAGGTATTTGCCAAGTTCATTTGCGTCCTTGCCCAATATTCGGGATAAACAGGGCGTGTATAAAATTCTAAGACTGCTTGGTAGGAAACAATGGCAATTTCCAGATTATTGACTTGACTACCTAATGGGAAGTGCTGAATATCAATGGCAAAATCATGAAGTATTCCCGCTAGGTCTTTATTTTTCTCAATCTCATCGGAGTCGAGTTGGGAGTGAAACCATTGGCTAACGGTTTCGGCAAAATCGAGATCGAGTTGGTCTTGGTATTTTTGGAAAATGGGATGAATTTGTTTCCCGCTTAATCCTCTTTTTTTAGCTTCGAGGATTTCTAACCAAACGTCTAAATATTCATTCATGAGATATCGCATTAACTTGAGGGTTGGAGGTTCTGGGGGGCTGAGGCTGGGAGGGGAATAATAGGGTGTTGAGCCTCTGCCATAGATTTTACCATCTCTGACCGCCAACTCGACATCGTTTTGCCTCCATGAGTCTTGGTTCGGTGGTGTCGGTTCGGTGAAGCCTCGCGCCACCCAACCGCCACACCACCCCAACACGATTGTACCCCACCCCGCGACTCCAAGAAACCGGGTTGCTTTGAGAACTCTTCGGGTTTCCCCAGAGAGACGGTTAGAAACCCGGTTTCTTTTCCCACCCACAAACCCTAAAACCTCAAATTCTTAATTCACCGGAGTCGTTTGGTCTTTTTGCAACAGAAAATCCAGGTATTCTTCTAGTTGTTTTTGTTGATGTTCTGACAGGTTGTGAAATTTACTTAAAATTGCTTCCTCTCTCAAATAGTCACTCAGGGGCATAATCTGTGATGCCGTCACTTCAATGGTAATTTGAGGAACGTCAAATCCTTTGTCGGGGGTTTCTTAGTCTTTTGCCGGAGGTTCAGAAACCGGGTTTCTTTCCTCAATTTAGGTCAATTTGCAACACTTGTCGCAGAAACCCGGTTTCTTGGTCTTTTGCCGGGGGTTCAGAAACCGGGTTTCTTTCCTCAATTTAGGATAATTTGCAACAGTTGTCGCAGAAACCCGGTTTCTTGCTC